>CAUJKI010000085.1 GCA_963205015.1 Pseudomonadota bacterium | reverse complement strand
ACCCGCGAGCACCAACGGACGCGGCCTCCCCTTCGGAGTGGGAAGCATCCAGACCCGACGCTTGACCGGGCTGCGCAGCATCGGTCTCGCGTGCTCCCAGGTCTGCGCGGCCGTGCGCTCCGTATGAAGCCATCGCACCCTCCCCTCGGTGCGCAGGGTCGCGATGCCGGCGGCCGTGAGCTCCTTGACTGCGCGCGACAGGGTCATCGGGGTGTAGCCCAGCTCGCCGACTACCTCGGCGGGCTGCCACTCGGCGCGCCACGGCCTTCGCAACAGGACGGCGATCAGCATCGCCTGCGTCGCCGGGCTGAGCGCGGTCTGCGCAGCGAGCGACGGTTTGCGAAAATACTCGCGCAGGTCGATCCCGAGATCCGGCAGATAGAGTTGGTTGCCCGGCACCAGGAACGGCACCTTCTGCTCGATGAGGCGCTTGCGTTCGTACGATGCGAGCGTGCGGGTGACGTAGACGACCGGCATCGCGGCCAGCTGTCGCAGCTTGTCCATCTGGCCGCGAACGTTGGCCAGCGTCGGCCGGTCGGCCCGCTGATCGATCGCCAGGAGAATCTGGCGATCCAGGAGCTTCAGTTCCCGGACCTCGAACGCTTCCTGCAGGAAGTAGGGCAGCTTGCCGGCGCCCGCCCAGGCGCGAACCTTGGGCGCGATTCCCAAGGTTTCATGCAGATACGCGTGGACGGCAGCGTCGTCGGCACGCGTGGCGGGGGCTTTATCTAACATAGCAATAGCACGATAACACTAGTCTTGTTATCGTGCAATAGAGCGTTATCGAACCGCGCTAGCGTGCGCGTTGCCCGATCGGCCGCAAATTCTCACGGCTCTGGTCAACGGCCGTCGGCCGCTCCGTACCCCGCCTGAAATGCCGCCAACTTCCTACAGATCCCCTCGGCCGACCCAATCTGCACAAGGGCCGCGTACTCGTTCTAGATCAGAGCGATCCGGAGCCGAGAGGTAGGCGACAGAGGAAGCGCGACCAAGGCGAGCCGCATCGCCAATGGGTGCGCCAGACCGCACGCGCGATCAGCAGGGACGCGATGCCTGTCCACGACTCGATATCTGCGCGGCCGACGGCGGGCTGCACCCATCGCCTTCGAGGTCTCGCGGCAGCGCGTTCACACCTTCCTTCAACGATGCCTGAACCCAGGCTTTGAAAGCTGCCACTAGCTCGGGCGGATGGTTGACCCGCGCTCCTCGACCGCCAACCATCGGCATGAACGCCGCGGGCATGTCGACCGCCTTGCGTCCCAGGTACCAGAAGCGTCGCGCGACAAAGACCCAGGGATGCCGCGTGTCCTGCACAAGGCAAGCGGTGCCCGTGTGATAGCGATTCGGATGCTGAGTCCACCGGCCGGTCGCGTCCAAGCTGTAGAAGTTGTCTCCGCATCGCTGCTGTGCGGTTCCGTCGAGGATCGGCTTCTTCGCGGCGAACCGCTCGTCATGGAAGTACTCGTTCATGTGAACGCGCTCGTCGACCTCCATAACGTGAATGAGCTTGTATCCACGCCCCTTGTCGGAAACCCCAGCGATCCAGTCACCGCGCTTCGCGCGCGATCCCTGGTGATTTGGTGTGCACACCGCCAGCGTGCAGGTGCCCCAAAACGGATTGGGCGCCAAACCTGCGTCGTGCTGCATCACATACGTGTAGAGATCGCTCATGAGTGCCTCGCTCAGCCCTTCTCGACAGGGATTCCGTGACGCTCGATCAGGTGACCGGCCCATGGGATAGCCTCGCCATACTCGCGACAGTCCAGCACGAACTCCTGGCCCTTCGACACGGTCTGCAGGTACAACCGGTCGCCATGCCTTGTCCAACGTTCCGGCCTGCCGTGATAGCTCAGGGGAGTTCGTCCCTGGCGAGGATCGAGCCAAGTCGGTACGTTCCAGATCGACCGATTCACCCCCTCGGCCGACAGCTTGAGCTCGTCGGTCCACTGTCTGAAACGACCGCCTGCATCACCAACACGGCTTCCGCCGAGTTGGAGATGATCGGCGGCCACGTAGATCGTGTTGCCTTGCCCGCCAAACCTCGACGCGTGAGCGACATGGGGATGTTCCGCGAGCCACCCAGGGACATGGGTCGTGTCGCGGTCGGGCAAATCGATCACCGCGCCGACCTGCAGCCATCCAAAGAACGCATGGAAGCTGGCACTGCCGGGCACGAAGCGCCATCCATCGTCGTGACGCTCGGCAGGGCGAAACCATCCGAAGAACAGGAAGAGGTCGCCTACCCCTACGCCGTGATTGGCGAGGTGCGTCTGCGCCCCGCCGACCTGTCCGAACGCTGGCCGCCATCCTGGTCTGCGACTACTACCACCCGGATCGAGGTCAGGGTCGAAGTGCACCGATGTGCCTGCATCGTGCTTCCCGCGCGACAGGTGCGAAAGCAGGTCTCCCAGAGGAAGGCCCGCTGCGCTGTATGACCTTGCCGGCTCCCCCGCCTGAGACGGAATGGGCAGAGATACCGGACCGATCCCAGGCAAGACGGGGCTTGGCACCCCGCCGTAACTCGAGTCGAAGCCCTTTCGGCTGAGGACGATCTTCACGATGCTGTTCCAGTCCATTTCTCGGTCGGCATGGCGCCAGCAACCGAACATGCGTCAGGTCAGCTGCGCGCCCGCCTCGCGGCAGACGGCATCCACCGCGGCGGCAACCTCGTGCAAGAAGGAGTTCCTGTCGGGCGACGGCGTTACATCGGGAACCGGCGCGGCTCGATCGTAGATTTGCTCGCCGATGATCGCGGCGCGGGCGTAACTCGACCCTCGACCTGACTGATTGAACGCGGACTGCCACTCGGGCATGCGCTCGGCTCGAACACGGCGCGTCGCAAGGTCAAGCGTCTTGACCGACAGCGCATTGGCAATCCTGTCGAAAACTTGCTGCTTGGTGTCGTCGTCCGTG
>CAUJKI010000084.1 GCA_963205015.1 Pseudomonadota bacterium | reverse complement strand
ACCGTCCTTGCCGTAGTCATTCACCTCGAAGGCCAGCGTGACGCAGTCGGCCGAGGCCGGGGACACGGCGAGCACGAGGGCGAGACCCGCGGCCGCCGTGAAGAGAGAGAACGTGCGCATCGCCGCTCCTTTCGCAGATCGCCTGTAGGCACAGGAATGTCATTAACCTTGTTCCCGCTATAGCGGCCGGGCCAGAGCTTTGCCAGTCCCCGCCGACGATCCTCGACAGGACGCGGCAGAAGCGCCACAAGCGGCCGATGGTCCCCGCACGAATCGGAACAGACGTGCCCGCATGATTTTGCCGCATTGGCCCGGCTATCAATGGCGCACCTTCCGCTCATCCCCTCGAGGAAATGCATGCGCCGCACCGCCTGCCTCAAAGCCTGCGCCTTCTCCGCGGTCGCCGCTCTCTCGGCGACCATCACGCTCGGCGCAGGCGCGCTCGCGACGCCGCCGGCCGCCAGCCCAAGCACCTTAAACTGCCAGAATACGGGCAGCTTCGAGAGCTGGCTGCGCAATTTCCGCCGCGAGGCGGCTGCAGCCGGCGTGACGCAGGCGACGCTCTCGGCTGTCCTCGACGACATGACGCTCGACCAGGGCATCATCGCGCGCGACCGGCGCCAGACCTTCTTCGGGCAAAGCTTCGTCGATTTCCGCGGCAAGCTCGTCTCGCGCAACCGCATCCAGAATGGCCTGCGCCAGATCGAGCGCCACCGTGCGACCTTCGCGCGCGCGGAGAAGGAGTACGGCGTACCGGCTCCGGTCATCACCGGTTTCTGGGCGCTCGAAAGCGACTTCGGCGCCGGCATGGGCAAGCTTTCCGTGCTGCGCTCGCTTGCGACGCTAGCCTATGACTGCCGGCGCGGCGAGATGTTCACGCGCGAGTTCATCGCCGCGCTCAAGATCATCGACCGCGGCGACTTGAAGCCCGGCGACATGATCGGCTCGTGGGCGGGCGAACTCGGCCAGACGCAGTTCCTGCCGACCCACTATCTCGCCCACGCTGTCGACTACGACGGCGATGGCCGCCGCGATCTCTTCTCGAGTCCTGCCGACGTGATCGGCTCGACGGCAGCCTACCTCAAGCACCTCGGCTGGCGTGCGGGAGAGCCCTGGCTCGAGGAAGTGCGCGCACCGCGCAACCTGAGCTGGGCCGAAGCCGATCTCACGATCCAGCATCCGCGAAGCCAGTGGGCCAAGTGGGGCGTGACGCGCGCCGACGGCAAGCCCATCGAGGCCGATGGCCTGAAGGCCTCCCTGCTCGCGCTCATGGGGCGCGACGGACCGCTCTTCCTCGTCTACGACAACTTCAAGATCTACCTCGAATGGAACCAGTCGCTGAACTACGCGACGACCGTCGCCTATCTCGCGACACGCTATGCCGGTGCCTCCGAGATGCGCGACGTCGGTAAGGACATCCCGTCACTGAGCCTCGACCAGGCCAAGGAGCTGCAGACGCTGCTCACGCGCCTCGGGCATGATGTGGGACGCATCGACGGCATCATCGGCGCCGGCACGCGCGCGGCCGTGAAGAAGGAACAGATCCGCCTCGGCCTCGTCGCGGACGCCTATCCGACCGAGGAGCTGCTGATGCGGTTGCGCAGCAAAAGGTAGCCGAGCCGGTTCTTCCCCTTCTCCCCGTGTTTACGGGGAGAAGGTCGGGATGAGGGGCGGCCGCACGACTGACGTTTGTGTTTGCCGCCGCCCCTCACGTCGTGCTGAAAGCACGCCTCCGGCGTGGCCCTCTCCCCGTTCTCACGGGGAGGGGGAATTGTTTGGCATCGCGACGAACGCCATGCGCGCCTGATTGTGCCCGAGATTGCCCTCACGACGACGCGCATTGAAGCCGGCGGCCGATAGGATCGCGAGCATGTCCGCTTCGCTGTACTGCGCGAGCCCGAGCGCCGCCCGCGTTTTGCGGTAGTCCGAGAAGAACGTGCGCCCGAGGCCGATGAAGCTCGCAATGAAGAAGCCATTCTGCGCCGCGAGCTTCAGCAGCGCCGCGATGTCGGTGAGCGGCCCGACATCGGGCGGGATCACGTCGGCGATCAACAGCTCGCCGCCCTGTTTCAACAGCCTGCGCCACGTCGCCAGCAGGCCATCGAGATCGGCGCGGCTCAAGTATTGTAGGACCGAGTTCACGACGATGAGATCGAGGCTCGCCTCCGGAATCTCGCCGAGCTGCTCGGGTGCCATCACGACGACATTGCCGAGCAGACCGAACTTCTGCGCGAGCCGCGTGCGCACGAGCTCGGCACCATCGCAGAGATGCAGGACCCGGCATCGCTTGGCGACGAGGTCCGCAGACAGCGCCTCCCCGCAGCCGAAATCGAGAACCGCCGGACTGCCCGGCGGCAGCGCCGCTACGAGCTGGCGCGCGATCAGTTCGTAGTGCACGGACTTGTGACGCGCATTGACGTAGATCGGCGTATCCTGGTTCCAGTATTCGCGCCAAGACATCGGGGCCTCACCTCAGCCGTACTGCCGGCGCCGTCGGTGACGCCCTGCCCTGTCATACTCGAAGCGCGATTCCTGGGCATTATCCTTTGACCCGAGGCAACGCAGGTTGCACGGCGCCGTCTGGCGCCGCTACTGGATGACACAACACGCATCTCCACCTGAAAGGACCAGCCCATGGCGAACGGCGCACAGGCTGAGGCTTCCCACACGATCACCCGCCCTCTCAACTCGCTGCTGGATGCCTTGAAGGTCGGCGGGCCGGATACGCAAGGCCGCCTCGTCCTCGCTCGCGCCCTGCTCGGTTCGGCCAGCGAGGCCGTGCTGGCCGACCGGCCGACCGCGGCGATCGCCGCCATGGTCGACAACGCCATGGCCTTCCTGCAGGAGAAGCCGGTTGGCGCGCCCAAGGTCGCCGTTCGCGATCTCGGGGGAAATCGCGCTGCGATCGAGATCCTCAATCCGGACATGCCCTTCCTCGTGGACAGCATCGCCGCGGAGCTGCACGCGCGCGGGCTCGCCATCGACCTCGTGTTGCATCCGCTGATCAAATGCGAGCGCACGCCCGACGGCCGGCTGGTGCGCGTTCTCGGCAGCGGCGACAAGAGCTGGAGCGACGGGCGCCAGGAAAGCTACATCGCCGCCTACGTCACCGGCCTCGCAGCCGCGGAAGGCGACGCGATCGTCGCCACCCTGAAGGACATTCTCCAGGAAGTGCGCACAGCCGTCAGCGACTGGCGATCCATGCTGGCGCGGCTCAAGAAGGCCATCGCCGATCTGGAAGCGGCACCCGCGAGCGTTCCGGCTGCCATGCGCCAGGAGGCCGTCGCGTTCCTGAAGTGGCTCGAGGCTGGCAACATTACGCTCCTCGGCATGCGCGAGTACCGCCTCGACGGCGACATGCAGACTGGCACGCTCTCGGCGACCGATGAAGCAGGCCTCGGTCTCCTTCAGGACCCCAAGGTGCTCGTGCTGCGGCGCGGCAGCGAGTTCGTGGCGCTGACGCCCGAGATCCGCGACTTCTATCTCCAGCCAGACCCGCTCATCATCACCAAGGCCAATGTCCGCAGCCGCGTCCACCGGCGCGCCTACATGGACTACATCGGCGTGAAGACCTACCGCGCCGACGGGACACTCGCGGGAGAGCTGCGCATCGTCGGACTCTTCACATCGCAGGCCTACGTGAAATCGCCGCGCGAGATTCCGATCCTGCGCCAGAAAGTGGAGGGCGTCGTTGCGCGCTCGAGCTTCCCGCCGGAGAGCCATGACGGGAAATCGCTGCTCAACGTGCTGGAGACCTTTCCGCGCGACGAGCTTTTCCAGATCAGCACGGACGAGCTGGCAGCCTGGTCGTCGGGCATTCTCGATCTGGAGCTGAGGCCGCGTGTGCGCGTGTTCGCGCGCGTCGACCGCTTCGATCGGTTCGTATCCGTGCTCGTGTTCGTCCCGAGGGACCGTTACTCGACCAAAGCCCGCGAGGAGATCGGCAACTATCTCGCCCAGACCTTCCACGGACACGTCTCGGCCTTCACGCCTTACTTCACCGAAGGCCAGCTCACGCGCGTGCATTTCATCAT
>CAUJKI010000083.1 GCA_963205015.1 Pseudomonadota bacterium | reverse complement strand
CCTATGCCTACTACAAGGCCGGGAAGTACCCCGAAGCGGTGGCTGCCGCGCAGCGCTACGCGGTTATGCACCCTGGAACGAAGGACGCCGCGCTCGCGCATCACGTCATTGCGTCCTCGCACTTCGACGAGATCAAGGATCCGATGCGTGACCAGTCGGCGACGCGCAAGGCGATTGCGGAGCTGAAGACGCTGGTCTCGCGCTATCCCGACAGTCCCTATGCCCGACAGGCGGAGAATCGCATCCGCATTGGTGAAGACGCGCTCGCCGCGAGCGAGATGACGGTCGGCCGCTATTACCTCCAGCGCGCGAACTACGTCGCAGCGATCAACCGCTTCAAGACCGTCGTCGCGGAGCATCAGACCACCGCGCAGGTGGAGGAGGCGCTCATGCGCCTCACGGAGACATACATGGCGCTCGGCATCCAGAACGAGGCGCAGGCCTCTGCCGCCGTCCTTGGCCACAACTTCCCGCAGTCCCCATGGTACCGCGATGCCCACGCGCTGCTCCAGAAGTATGGGCTGAAGCCCGAGGCGTCCGAAGGAAGCTGGGTGAGCCAGCAGTGGAAGCAGGTCACGGTGAAGCCCGTCGGCAGGCCTGCGCAGCCGGTTGATATCGACCCGCGGAACCCGCCGGCAGTGGCGCCCCCGCCGGCGACCAAGCCACCGGCCAAGGACACGCCCATGGTGCGGCGGACGCCGCCCAATGAGACGCCGACGGGCAGCATCGCCCGTCCCATGGGCGCCGGGCTGCAGTAGCTCTTCTGGCAACTGAGTTCCGCCGGTTCTGAGACTGGCGGGAGCCCCTCGCATGTGGCTATTTTGGCGGCCATGAGCAAGAAAGCTGCCGCCCCGGTCCCGCCCGAGAAGCTGACGCGCCGACAGGCGACCGCCGAGCACAAGAAGCTCGCATCCGAGATCGCGCATCACGACGCCCTCTACTATCAGCAGGACGCGCCGGCCATCTCCGATGCGGCCTACGACGCGCTGCGCGCCCGTCTCGGCGCTCTGGAGGCGCAGTTTCCCGATCTTGCGGCGGCCGGAAGCCCCTCGCAGCGCGTGGGCGCGGCGCCGCTCGAGGCCTTCGGCAAGGTGCGCCATGACGTGCCGATGCTCTCGCTCGGCAACGCCTTCTCGAGCGAAGATGTGGCCGAGTTCGTCGAGCGCGTGCGCCGGTTCCTCGCACTGCGTGCCGACGATCCGCTCGTCTTCACCGCCGAGCCGAAGATCGACGGCCTCTCGATCTCGATTCGCTACGAGGGGGGGCGTCTCGTCCGGGCGGCGACGCGCGGCGACGGCATCGAGGGCGAGGATGTCACGGCCAACATTCTGACGGTCCGGGAAATTCCGCACGCCCTCAAAGGTGCGCGCGTGCCCGAAGTAATCGAAGTGCGCGGTGAGATCTATCTTGGCGCGGAGGATTTTCGCCGGCTCAATGCGGCTCAGGCGGAAGCCGGGGCCAAGATCTTCGCCAATCCGCGCAATGCCGCGGCGGGTTCGTTGCGCCAGCTCGATGCGAGCATCACGGCGAAGCGGCCGCTGCGCTTCTTCGCCTACACCTGGGGCGCGGCTTCGGCGCTGCCGGCGACAACGCAGTTCGACGTCATCCACGCCTTCGAGAAATGGGGCCTGCCGATCAACCCGCGCACGATCCGCTGCACGAGCCTCGAAGCGATGATCGCTTTCTATGATGGCATCAGCCTCGATCGTGCGCGCCTCGGCTATGACATCGACGGTGTGGTCTACAAGGTCGACCGTCTCGACTATCAGGAGCGGCTGGGCTTCGTCTCACGCAGCCCGCGCTGGGCGACCGCGCACAAATTCGCCGCCGAGCAGGCGACGACGGTGCTGCAGGACATCGAGATCCAAGTCGGCCGCACGGGCGCATTGACGCCGGTCGCCAAGCTCGCTCCCGTGACGGTCGGCGGCGTCGTCGTCTCGAATGCGACGCTGCATAACGAGGACGAGATCCGCCGCAAGGATATCCGCGTCGGTGACACGGTCGTCGTCCAGCGTGCGGGCGACGTCATCCCGCAGGTCGTGAGCGTCGTGCTCGATCAGCGCCCGCCGCACACCAAAGTCTACAAATTCCCGCACACATGCCCTGTCTGCGGCAGCCACGCCGCGCGTGATGAGGGCGAGGAGAGCGGTGATGCCGAGGCTGTGCGCCGCTGTACGGGTGGTCTCATCTGTCCTGCCCAGGCCAAGGAACGCCTCAAGCATTTCGTCTCGCGCCTCGCCTTCGACATCGAGGGGCTTGGCGGCGAGCGCATCGAGCTTTTCTACGACGAAGGCCTGCTCCAGGCGCCGGCCGATATCTTTACGCTCGCGAAGCGCGACGCCCACAGCGAGAATCCTCTCACTGAGCGCAAGGGCTTCGGCGAGAAGTCCATCCAGAATCTCTTCCGCGCCATTGACGCCCGCCGCCGCATCAGTCTCGAGCGCTTTCTCTTCGCGCTCGGCATCCGTCATGTCGGCGAGACCACGGCGCGTGATCTCGCCCGCGCCTTCGGCACGTATGACGCCTTCCGCACGCAGGTCGCCCTGGCTTCGAAGGCGCGTCCTGGCCCCGCCTACCGGCGCCTCGTGACGGCCAAGGGCATCGGGCCGAAGACGGCCGAGACGCTCATGCAGACGAAGTTCGATGCGGCGCCCGTGACCTTCGAGGATGCCATCGCCGGCATCAAGGGCGTGCGCACGGGCGTTGCCGAGGCGCTGGCGCGCGCCTTCTCCGATGTCGCAACGTTCATCGAGACAGCCCGCGCCGGTGCCCGCCAGATGCCCGGCGATGACTACCGTGCCCTCGC
>CAUJKI010000082.1 GCA_963205015.1 Pseudomonadota bacterium | reverse complement strand
GCATCCCGAGCCCATCGGTGGCACGGTCGACGCGATTCGCGCCGCGCTGCCGTGGCTCGGGAAATGCAGCCGGGAGCAGGCCGGGCACTCGATGCACCTGGTGTTCGAGTTCAGGCCCGAGATCGATGCGCAGGAGACGCTCGGGCTGAAGGTCGAGATCAACATCCGGGAGCACGCCCCCAAGACTGACGTACGGATCATCGACTTCGTCGACATCGGTCACCCGGCCCTGCGTCGAATGTGGGCAAGCGCCAGCGTGGCTACCGAGCGATGGGCTACTCGATTCGCGCAGACGCGAGTGTCGAAGGAGCCATCGGGGCCGAACTCCCGCTCGGTCGAGCACTTCTGACAATGGTTCAACAGTGAAACGGCAACCTGCTTCCAATCGGTCCGTCAAGGAACCTAAGCTCTCCCGTGCCCATCGGCCGGGCGATCTTGCCCCCGCCGACTGGCAACGCGCGCTGCGGCGTCAGTTCGGGCGCGAACAGGCGTTCGTGCTGGAAAACCGCGGCGGCCAGCCGTTCTTCTCGGAGTTTCGCGTCGGCAACCCACAGTCGAAGGCCACCTACCGCGTGGCGATACGCGGTCTGAATGCCGGCGACAACTACTGCTCGTGCCCCGACTACGCCACCAACGAACTGGGCACCTGCAAGCACATCGAGTTCGTCCTCGCCCGGCTCGAGAAGAAGCGCGGGGCAAAGGCCGCCGTTGCACGCGGATGGCGTCCGCCGTTTTCCGAGATCTACCTGCGCAACGACGGCGCGCGCGCCGTGTACTTCCGCGCCGGAGCCGACTGCCCGCCGACCGTGGCGCAAGCGGCGGCGAAGCTCTTCGACGCCTCGCAAGGCGGCGTGCTGCCGGAGGAGCGTTTCGGAGAACTCGATCACTTCCTCGCGACGGCGGCGAAAAGCGGGCACGAACTGCGCGCCTATGACGACGCGCTCGACTTGGTCGCCGGCCGGCGCGATGCGGCGCGGCGGGCGCAGGTGCTCGGCAGCCTGTTCCCGCGCGGCGCGTCCGACCGGCAGCTGGCGAAGCTGCTCGAGGCGCCGCTGTATCCGTATCAGGCCGAGGGCGCGCTGTTTGCGGTACGCGCCGGCCGCGCCCTGATTGGCGACGAGATGGGCCTGGGCAAGACCATCCAGGCCATTGCGGCAACGGAGATCCTGGCGCGACATTTCGGCGTCTCGCGCGTGCTTGTAGTTTGCCCGACCTCGCTGAAGTACCAGTGGCAAAGCGAATTCAAGCGCTTCTCCGGCCGTGTGGCGCGGGTGATGGCCGGCGGCCGGGCGCAGCGGCAGAAGGATTTCGGCGACGACGATTTCTGCAAGATCACCAACTACGAAAAACTGAAGCCCGATCTCGATCTGATCGCCGCATGGGCTCCGGAACTGGTGATCGTCGACGAGGCGCAGCGCATCAAGAACTGGAACACGATCGCCGCGCGGGCGCTCAAGCGCATCGACAGTCCATACGCGCTGGTGCTCACCGGCACGCCGCTGGAAAACAGGCTCGAGGAGCTGGTCTCGATCGTGCAGTTCGTAGACCAGTACCGGCTGGGGCCTACCTGGAAGCTGCTGCACGAGCATCAGGTCAAGGACGAGTTCGGCCGCGTCACCGGCTACACGGAGCTGGAGAAGATCGGCCAGACGTTGGCGCCGATCCTGATTCGCCGGCGACGTTCCGAAGTACTGACACAGCTGCCCAGTCGTACCGACCAGAACCTGCTGGTGCCGATGACCGAGATGCAGATGGTGCATCACCGGGAGAATGCCGACATCGTGGCGAAGATCGTCAAGCGCTGGCGGCGGACGAAGTTCCTGTCGGAGACGGATCAGCGACGACTGACCTGCGCCCTGCAGAACATGCGCATGTCCTGCAACAGCACCTATTTGCTGGACCAGGAAACTGACCACGGTGTCAAAGCCGACGAACTGGCGGCGCTGCTCGACGGTGTCTTCGTGCAGCCGGATGCGAAGGCGGTGGTGTTCAGCCAGTGGACGCGCACCCACGACATCGTCGTCCGCAGGCTGGAAGAGCGCGGCATCGGCTACGTCAGCTTCCATGGCGGCGTGCCTTCGGAGAAACGCCCGGCGCTTGTCGAACGTTTTCGCGCCGATCCGGACTGCCGCGTGTTTCTATCCACCGATGCGGGCGCGACGGGACTGAACCTGCAGCATGCCTCGACGCTGGTGAACATGGACCTGCCGTGGAATCCGGCGCTGCTGGAGCAGCGCATCGGACGGATTCATCGCATGGGCCAGACGCGGCCGGTGCAGATCGTCAATTTTGTCGCCAAGGGCACCATCGAGGAAGGCATGCTGTCCGTGCTCGCCTTCAAGCGCTCGCTGTCAGCGGGCATTCTCGACGGCGGCCAGAGCGAGGTTTCGCTCGGCGGCTCACGCCTGAGTCGTTTCATGAAAGACGTCGAGAAGGTCACCGGCCGCATGGGCGAGGGCGAAGCGATGGCGCCGGCGGAAGAAGCGGCGAGTGTGGCCAGCGCAGCGGTGGAGTCGCCGGTCGAGGTGGCCGACGCCGACGTGGCCGCCGCGGCGGGCAACCTCGCGTCGGCAACGCACGCGTCGTGGCCGAAAGCGGCAGCGCCGGCGTTGCAGCAACCGGTCGCCGATCCTTGGAGCGTGCTGGTGCAGGCAGGCACGCTGTTGATTTCGGCGCTGCGCGTTGCTGGCGAAACCCAGGCACCTTCACATCCCTGGCTCGAGCGCGACCCGGCAACCGGCGCATGCAACCTTCGCCTGCCGCTGCCGGCGCCGGAGCAAGCACGTCAATTGGCTGATGCCCTCTCCGCAATTGCAGATTCGCTGCGAGGTGCAAGATCGAGCGAATGAGTCGTCATCCTGGCGGCAAGAAGGTTGGCCGGAGGATTGACGCAAGACCATCGTCAGCTTGCGGATTCTCCCATACCGGCTGGTGGTCGAAGTGCAGTACGAGGCGGGGATCGTCTGGGTGAAGTTCGTCGGGACGCATGCGCAGTACGACCGCATCGACGTGGAGACCGTGAATGACTATCAAGCCGATCCGCAATGACGAGGACCTGCGACGCGCCTTCCGCCGCCTCGAGAAGGTCTTCCAGGCCGAGGAGGGCACGCCACAGGCGGACGAGCGCGACGTGCTCGTCACGCTGATCGAGGCCTACGAGAACAAGCACCATGATTTCGGTCCGTCCGATCCGGTGGAGGCGATCAAGTTCCGCATCGAGCAGGAGGGGTGACGCCGCGCGATCTGGAGCCCTTCATCGGTCCGAGTGGGCGGGTGTCCGAGGTCCTGAATCGCAAGCGCCCGCTGAGCCTTCGGATGATCAAGAGGCTGCACGACGGCCTGAAGATTCCGTACGAGAGCCTGATGGCGGGGGTGCAGTAGTGCTTGCGCGGCTCGATTCGGCGGGTTGCGGCCGTACTCGGTGCTCCGGGCGCGTTCGATTGCCCAAATCTTCGTGCGTTCCCCGACGGGCAATCGGCTCGAGGCGCTCAAGGGTGACCGGGCTGGGCAGTGGAGCGTCCGCATCAATGACCAGTGGAGGGTGTGTTTCGTGTGGACCGACGCAGGCCCGGACCAGGTCGAGATCGTCGACTATCACTGAAGGAGTGTGGCGATGGGGCGAGTTGCGAACCGAATGCGTCCCGTGCATCCGGGAGAAGTTTTGCGTGAAGAGTATCTGACGCCATTGAGCCTGAGCGAGAACGCCCTGGCCATGGCGCTCGGAGTACCTGCCACACGCATTCACGAGATCGTGAAGGAGCGCCGTGGCATCACTGCCGACACGGCCGAACGGTTGGCGCGCTACTTCGGGGGCGACGCCGCATCGTGGCTGGCGCGCAGGCCGACTATGACTTGAAGACCTTGGCCACACGGGACGACATTGCTCGCAAGGTATCGCCGCGCGAGGCCGCGCCTGCATAGCTCGCGACCGTTGTTGGTGAGTGTCCGCGTCCCCCGGCGCCTGTCGAACTCATCGCGCGCACCAGGATCGATGATCGGGCGGAGACGGTTGGACGCCGATAGCCCACCCGAAGCGCTTAGGGATGGCACCTCTCCTGACGGGCGCCGACGGCAAAATTTTGGGTGAAAAAGTGAGTCGCGACAATAGCTTAGGCAATTCGATGCCAGTCCCCCTTGTGGCGATTCCTGGACGGACACGGACGCGCGTCGCAGGTGTCGGCGATGATCGCCGGAGTCGATAGACCTCGATAGATCTCGAACGGTGAGTTTTCGCGAAACCGCCCGGAAGCCCGCGCCAATGCTGGTGCCTGACAGGTCGACGGTAAAACTGGCGGTAAAGGTGTGCG
>CAUJKI010000081.1 GCA_963205015.1 Pseudomonadota bacterium | reverse complement strand
GCCTTCGTCATCTGCATCACGAACCCTCTCGATGCCATGGTGTGGGCGCTGCAGAAGGCGTGTGGTCTGCCGAAGAACAAGGTCATCGGCATGGCCGGCGTGCTCGACACGGGCCGTTTCCGCTACTTCCTCGCCGAGGAGATGAAAGTCTCGGTCGAGGACGTGACGGCTTTCGTGCTCGGTGGCCACGGCGACGACATGGTGCCGCTGACGCGTTACTCGGCAGTCGGTGGCGTGCCACTCCCCGATCTCGTGAAGATGGGCTGGATCAGCCAGGAGAAGCTCGATGCGATCGTCGACCGCACGCGCAAGGGCGGCGGCGAGATCGTGGCGCTCCTGAAGACGGGTTCGGCCTTCTATGCGCCGGCATCGTCGGCAATCCAGATGGCGGAAAGCTATCTCAAGGACAAGCGTCGCATCCTGCCGTGCGCCGCGTTCCTGGACGGGCAGTACGGCGTCAAGGGAATGTACGTCGGCGTGCCGGTGGTGATCGGTGCCAACGGCGTGGAGAAGATCGTCGAGATCAGTCTCAACGATGCCGAGAAGGCGATGTTCCAGAAGTCTGTCGCCTCAGTGCAGGGCCTCGTCGATGCGTGCGTGAAGATCGCGCCGCAGCTTGGATCGTGATCGAACAAGAACCCCTTATCCCCTCTCCCCGCGAGCGGGGAGAGGGCTAGGGTGAGGGGCGGCGGCAAACGCAACGTCGCACAAGCTCCCGCCCCTCATCCCGACCTTCTCCCCGTAAGGACGGGGAGAAGGAGAAGTGGGCCGCCCTCCTCACAGGTTGACTCATGACTCGCAAAGCCATCACCACGCCGAAGAGCAAGCCGATAGGTCCCTATTCCGCGGCTGTAGCCTCGGGCGACTACGTCCACATCTCGGGGCAGATCCCGCTTGATGCGACAACGGGCAAGCTCGTCGAGGGCGACATCGCCACCCAGGCCAAGCAGTGCCTGGAGAATCTGAAGGCGATCCTCGAAGCGGCCGGCCTCGGTTTTGGCAATGTCGTCAAGACGACCATCTTCCTGATGGATCTCGGCGACTTCCAGGCCGTCAATGGCGTGTACGCGACATACATGAGCGAGCCCTATCCGGCGCGCTCGACGATCCAGGTCGCGGGCCTGCCCATGGGTGCTCGCGTCGAGATCGAGATGATCGCCTACGCCGGGAAGTAATTCCGAGGCTCCGCCTACGCCTTGGCGTGGCGCGCCATGGCCGGCCGCTCCTTGAGGCGCGAGGCGTACTTCGTCGCGATCTTCTTCAGGCGCTCGGGTGCGAAGTCGAGCTGCGCGAGCGCGAGCGAGCGGTCGAAGACCTCGGCATAGTGCTTGATCTTGCCGCCCTCGAGCGTAAAGCGGCTGATACCTTCGAAGGCGACACGCGCCCCCTTGGCCTCGGGTAGCGTGGACGTGTAGCTGAAATTGTAGCTCGCATAGCCGAGCTTGCCCGCTTCGATCACGTCGAAGAAGTCCCAGCGGAAGTCCTTACCGCCCTCGTAGAAGTGGGCGAGCATTTCGACGATGCCTTCCCGCCCAGGCTTGCTCGGACCGAAGAAGTAATCGTCGTAGACGCCATCGGCCGTGAAGCAGTCGGCGAGCGCGTTGCCATCGCCCTTCTCGACGGCGGCGGTGAAGGCTGAAAGCAGCGTCGTGAGCGACATGGCGGTCCTCCGGAAGTAACTGTCGTCGAGCGACTTGCCTTCCGTTGAAGTATGCCCCGCGAGGGAGGTCAACCCGTTTTGCCGCTCAGCGCTGGGCCTCTCGCTCATGCCACCAGAAGCTGTCCTTTGATTTGGATGGCGTCGGCGCATCCGACGGCTTCGCCTTGGTCTGCGCGGCCGTATCGGAGGGCTTCACGCCCAACCGGGATTTGGTCATCGTGTCGGTGTTGCTCTCTTTTGACGAAAACGGCCACAGCGATTTCAGGAGCTTCGACATCGTCGACGGCTCCTCGGCGGCCGGCGCCGCGGTGCGTAAGCCCTGACGGCGTGTTTCCCACTGTTGTGCCGGCTTTGTCCGGCTTGCCGTCCTGGTATCGGAGCGCGAGGGCTGCTTTCTGGCGTGCGTCGGGGTTTTGGACGCCGTGCGCTCGTAGGAGGTCGCGATTTGCGGCGCGTGCCGGGTGCGGATCGAGGCGGTAGGCAGCTCGGCTGTAGCGCGCCGCTCCGGCGTGGCAGCGGCCGGCGGGGCCGGGGTCTGTTCAACGGCTGGCGCTTCAAGGACTGGTGCTCGGGGCGGTACGGTAGGCGGATCGGCCGCCAGTGCGGCGAGGCGGTCTCGGTCAAGCGGCAGCGGGGTTGGCGCGGGCGCCGGCGCTGCGGCCGGTTCCGGGCGCTGATCCGCACTTGCCATGAGGGGTGCGGACGCCGGGGAGGCCTCGGCGAGCCTGCCGAGCGGGACGGGAACCGTGCGCACGGTCTCGATGACAGGCAGCACCGAGGCCGAGATTTTCGGCGCGAGTGATATGCCTTCGCGAACCAGAACCGGCGAGTTGAACATCACGGGCTTGAAGGTGCCGCTCTCATCGGCAGAGGGCTTGTCCAGGCCGCTGGCAGCGACCACTGTCGCACTCGCAGTGCTGGTGGCAGGATCGGCCATGTTGGTCGTGTGCGGCAGGGCGGCACAAAGAAGTGCGGTTGTCGCCGAGATCCCCAGGATAGACAGTCCGATACGATGGCGCGGCGCTCGCTCGACGGGTGCCGATGTGACGACACGCGCGGGCCGACCCGGGACAAGAGTGCGCGACGACGGGCGCGGCTGGGGCTCGATGTAGGGCAGCAGCGGCGGAGTCTCGCGCTCTGGCAGCGGGAGGGCTGGAGACGGGGCTTGCCGATCGGAATCCTGAAGCGCGCTGATGAGCTGACGGCGCCATTCGTCATGAGGTTCGTGCGCCTCGTCCTCATCCTCATCATCCGAGAGCACGATGATCCGCGGTAGGGGCGGCTCATGGCCCGCCTCGGTCTCCATGATGAAAGCCGCAACCTCCGCCGGATCGGCCTCGGATGTGTGAACGTCGGCGTTGGTGGGCGTCTCCACGCTTTCCCGGATGAACTGTTCCATCGGGCCGGGCGCCGGCAGGCTTTCTTCTCGTACGAGCGGGTTCTCGCCGGATGGCGGGTTCATTATGCAAACATCCCTCGTTCAGCAGCCCGGCCGTGCCCCGGCCCGGCTGCAGCGCTGAATGGCCGCCTCTTCTCACCCCGCTCGTACGAGAAGAAGGCCTGCCGGCGCCCGGCGATCCGCTGGATCGCACGAATGCCGACGCGCATTCAGCGTGCTCAGGTTTGGAAAACCCGATGGCTGAAATGCGGCGCTGGGAAGGCGATTCCTTGTGTAATTATTGCTGTTTATGTCGGACGGAGAAGGAGACGTGTGAGTTTCAGCTCCGCCGCTTCTCGACGAGCACACCGGCCGCCGTGAGGCGTTCGATCGCGGCCTCGTCGAAGCCGTGCTGGCTCAGAACCTCGCGGGTGTGCTGCGAGAATCGCGGCGGCGGCGATTTGAGGCTCCCCGGCGTGCGCGAGAGCTTCACGGGCGTGCCGATGCCCTTGTACCAGTCCTTCTGCACAATGGCGCCGCGGGCGGCCGCGTGCGGATGGCTCAAAGCCTCTTCGGTATTCAGCACCGGACCGCACGGGAGCCCGGCCTTGAGCAGCTTGAGCGAGAACGCCATGCCGTCCACCTGCGAGAGCCGCTCGGTGATGATGCGGTTGAGCTCGTCGCGGTGCTTGATGCGGTCGCCGTTCGTAGCGAAGCGCGGATCCTCGGCCATCTCTGGGACGCCGAGCTCCTCGCACACGCGCTTGAACGCACGGTTGTTGCCAGCGCCGATCATGACGCGGCAGGTCTTGGTCGCAAACATGCCATAGGGCGCGAGATTGCCATGCGTATTGCCGGTGAGGCCCGGAATCTTGCCGGAAAGGAAGTAGTTGGCGAAGTGCGGATGCATCAGGCTCAGCGCGCTGTCGTAGAGCGCCGTGTCGATGAACTGGCCGCGCCCCGAGCGCTCGCGCTCGTGCATGGCGAGCAGGATGCCGATCACGGCATAGAGGCCTGTTGTGATGTCGACGACCGCGAGGCCCATGCGCATGGGGCCGGACTCCGGGCTGCCGTTGACGCTGTAGTGGCCGGCCATGGCGCCGACGATCGCATCGTAGCCGGGAAAGCCGCCGAGCGGACCCTCGGCGCCGAAGCCCGAGACCTTGCAGTAGATGAGGCGCGGGAACTTCTTCGACAGCTCCTCGTAGCCGATGCCCCACTTCTCCATGGAGCCCGGCTTGAAGTTCTCGATCAGGACGTCCGCGCCTTCGAGCAATCGCAGCAGCACCGCGCGGCCATCCTCCTGGGCGAGATCGAGGCCCACCGAGCGCTTGTTGCGGTTGATGCCGATGAAGTAGGAGGCGTCGTCCTCGTTGAAGGGAGGACCCCAGTCGCGGACCTCGTCGCCCTGCGGCGGTTCGAGCTTGATCACGTCGGCGCCGTGGTCGGATAGGAGCTGGGTGGCGAACGGCCCTCCCAGCACGCGCGATAGGTCGATCACTTTGATGCCGGCGAGGGCGCCGGCGCTGCTGGGGGCGGTCATTGTCGGGCGTTCCCGGATCGCTTGAGGCTTCTTGCAGACAAAACAAGCGGCCGCACCGGACTGCCAGGGCGACCGCTTCTTGATTGTCTACAGCCTCGCGCGCCAAGCGCAAGCGGGGCGCGCGGGTCAGTCCGCGTTGCGGAGCAGCCGCTCGAGGCTCCAGGGGCCGCCCCCCGCGGCGGCGAGGGACAGGAAGAC
>CAUJKI010000080.1 GCA_963205015.1 Pseudomonadota bacterium | reverse complement strand
CGAAGCTTCGGCACCTTCAGCCGGACTTCGCCGGCCTTGGTCTGCAGCTTGCGCTCGTAATGACCGGCGCGGGTGTCCCGCCGCGCTTCGTTGCGCTCATAACTCTGCGCGTTGCAAAGGCGGTCGGCTTCGGCCTCCAGCAGCGCGTTCAGCGTCTCCACGCTTCCTCGCACGACCCGGTCGAGATGGTTCTTGATCCGCTCATCGTCAATCGTGATGACATTGTTCAGCGGACTCGGTGTAATCTCTGTCATGGCGGCTCCTGCTTGCTGGCCTGGTTGCGTTTAGCCACCTCCAAGTCAGCCAGATTCGGGGCCGCCAGCCCTACCTAATTGTGCGAAAGATTCTGTACGTCATCTATTTCCAGCACTTTACCGGCGAGGAGTTCTTCCAGCATCCTTTCCCGCACGAGGGCTCGGACCTGAGCCATTGGAGGAAGCGGCTGGGCGACAAGCTGGAGCTGCTTCTGGCTGAGAGCCTGAGAGCCGTAACCATCCGACGAAGGCCGCGGGCGTGCTGATCGCTTGAGATGATTCGTCAGGCCGCGGCTTGCAGGCGCAGCGGCGACCAGTTCCAGGGAAGCAGGTCAGGCAAGCGCGATCGAGGCGTGTCGGCGATGCGCGCCAGCACGTCAGCGAGCCATGCGAGCGGGTCGATGTCGTTGAGCTTCGCCGTGGTGATCAGCGTCGTCATTGCCGCGGCACGATCGGCGCCGCGCTCGGAACCGGCGAAGAGCCAAGACTTCCTGCCAAGTGCAAAACCGCGCAACGCCCGCTCCGCCGCGTTGTTGGTCAGGCAGATGCGGCCGTCGTCCAGGAAGCGCGCGAACGCGTCCCAGCGCTTGAGCATGTAGTCGATCGGCCGGGTGACTGAAGCCGAGCGCGACAGCTTTGCGCGCTCCTGTCGAAGCCAGTTTTCGAGGTCGGCCACGAGCGGCGCGCTCCGCTCGGCTCGCGCGCGATGTCGCTCTTCGGCGCTCAGGCTGTTGATACCGCGCTCGATCTCGAACAGCGCATCAATGCGCTTGACCGCCGCTAACACAACCGGCGAGATCGCCGCAGCGTTTTTTCCGCGCCGTGCATTGGCAGCGATATCGACCAGCTCGAAGAACTGTCGCCTTGCATGTGCCCAGCACAGTGCGTCCGTAATCGCTCCCTGAGAGCGATGGGGATCGTAGAACTCGTTGTACCCGCTATAGGCGTCGGCCTGCAGGATGCCGGTAAAGGCTTGAAGATGCTGCACGGGATGCTCGTGCTTTCGATCGCGCGAGGCATAATACAGCGCCGCAGGCGGTGCGTGACCGCCAAAGGGCCGGTCGTCACGGACATAAGTCCAGATGCGCCCCGTCACCGTCTTGCCCCTGGCCTGAGAGCCTGCGGGTGGCTCATGAGAGCGGTGCGCTACATTCGCCCCACGCCAAAGGGAGGCGAGAACGATTTGGCAAAGGCGGATTCAATGGCATTGAGAAATGCGATCGAGTTATATCTATCAGTTGCTCTGAGTTTCTGTTTGTTCAAGGTGAAGGAGCAATGGCCGCAGTAAGGCCCCGAGCTCAGTGCGCTGCTTCGTAGTGAGCGGTTCGAGGATACCCCTCTCGTTCTCAAGATGTTTAATAATGACTTGGTCAACGAGCGCGAGCCCGGTCGCCGAGAGTTCGATCAGGACGCCGCGGCGATCAGTTGGATCCCTCTTCCGCATAATCAATCCTAACGTTTCCAGCCGATCGAGGCGCTTGGTCATCGCGCCCGACGTGAGCATGCACCACCGATTCAGATCACTTGGAGGCAATTGGTAAGGAGGGCCTTCCCGACGCAGCGTCGCAAGGACGTCGAATAGACCGAAATCAAGACCGAACTGCCGGAAGATGACATCGAGCGCGCTGTCGATGCGGCGGGAAACACGCAGGATTCGGCCAATGATCTCCATTGGAGAGACGTCGAGATCAGGACGTGCGACTTCCCACTTGGAGAGAATTCGGTCGACCTGATCACGTTCAATGTCGAATTTCTTTTGTGGCTCGGGTTTCATAGAGTTCCGCTCACTGAGAAGAAGCTTGACAGGAAGATAGTTTCCTGAAAGCATCATATCCGTAAGTCAATTGGAGGGCTTGTCAATGGTACGCCATGTTTTCCTCTGGAAGCTCGCATCCGGCGAAAATCTACGTGAAATCATCGATGTCCTAAATACGCTTCCGAAGAAATGTCCAGGAATTGTCGGCTGGGAGATCTCTGGCCACCAAGCCGAGCCCAATCCGAACGGAGACCCATGGGACGGCGTGCTTATCTCGGACCACGAGTCCTGGGCAGCTCTCGATGAGTATACCAATCATCCCTACCATGCGGAGGTGGTCAAGAAGCTTCTCCCGAAGTTCGCGGAGCGTGCGGTTGTTGATTTCGAGCGGGGAAGCAAGTGATGGCAAAACAGGCCGACATCAAGGTAGCGACAAGTCCCTGGGGCCCCGATGACCAGCGCGGTGCGCTCAATCGGATGACACCGTCGTCTCAGGCGGAAGCGCTTGCGCGAGCTGACGGATCGAGAGTCTATGATCTCAGCGTGGACTTCTTTGTCGGAATGCCAAGCTTTCAGGCTGCCGGAGATCCTGCGTACCAGATGTTCATGTCACATACGCCGAATGGAACGGTCGTCGACAATCTGAACGGCGTCGGCGAGAAGACGAACAAGCACGTATGTTATTCTGGGGACGTTGTTTTCTTTTATACGCATACGGGCACGCACGTGGATGCGTTCTGCCACTTTGGCGTCAACGGGATGACTTACAACAATGCGCGGGTCGAAGATCATCTCGGAAGTCGCCATTGGTATCGAAACGGTGCCGAGCAAATCCCTCCGATCATCGCTCGCGGCGTTTTGCTCGATATTGCCGGCCTGCACAACGTGCAGTGTCTCCCCGAATCCTACGGAATTACTCAGCTCGATTGCGAGTCTGCGCTTAAGCGGCAGAACGTCACCCTCGGTGAGGGAGATGTGGCGCTAGTGAGGACTGGGCGAATGGCCTTTTGGCCAGAATCGCGGGTGATGGGCAATCCTCCCGGCATGAGTCTCGAAGCATCACGCTGGATTACATCACAGGGTATCATCGCAATTGGAGCGGATCAGGAGTGCGTCGAGGTCGGGCCATCCGAGCACAGTGATAACTGGCTCCCCGGCCACTGCCATTTTCTCGCTGAGGCTGGTTGCATCATGATGGAGCTCTTGGACTTAGAGAGTCTCGCACGTGACGGGGTCTACGAGTTCTGTTTTGTAGGAGCGCCGATTCGACTGCGCGGAGCGACGGGCGCGCCACTT
>CAUJKI010000079.1 GCA_963205015.1 Pseudomonadota bacterium | reverse complement strand
GATCCCGGTCTCGTTGTTCACGTGCATGACCGAGACCGCCAGCGTGTCGGGCCGGAGCGACGCCTTGATCTGCTCCGGGCTGACCGCGCCGGAGGCGTCCGGTTTGACCAGGGTGACGGAAAAGCCTCTGTCGGCCAGAGCCTCAAGCGGTTCGAGGACGGCCTTGTGCTCGATGGCGGTTGCGACGATATGGCGGCGGTCCTGCTTCCCGCCGTGGGCGGCGAGGCCGAGCAGGGCCAGGTTGTTACTCTCGGTCGCGCCGCTCGTGAAGATCACATCGTCGGCTGACGCCCCGACGACCGCGGCGACATCCTCCCGCGCTTCGTTCACCGCGCGCTTGGCGCGCAGACCGTATTCGTGAGTCCGGCTCCCGGCGTTCCCGATCTCCTCGGAGAACCAGTGGACCACCGCCTTGCGCGCGGCGGGCTCGATGGGCGCCGTCGCGTTGCAGTCGAGGTAGACGGGAGCCGCCTCGGCCTGTATGTTTGTGGATGCAAACGTATGCTTCATGATTGACAAACAATCGGGTCTGTGCTTGAGTCAGTTTTATGTAACAACACCCCGCCTAGCAAGGGAATTTTAATGGGTGCAGGCTTTGAGTATGTGTTCCCCGCGATAAGAGGCATACAGGCGCAGCGAGAATACTACGTCTCGATGTGTCCGCTCCGGCTCCTGCCGCGGCTCTTCCTCTTCAACGAAGACGATACGGTCCCTGAACTCCGCGCGCAGCGCCAGCTCAACAAGGCGCGCGTTCCCGACCTCAGCCGCTACATCACCGAAAACCTCGACAACTACGTCTTCTCCGCCATCACCGTCTCGGTCGATGCGAAGGTGAAGTTCGACCGGCTGTCCGCCGTGGACGGCGAGACGGGCGAGGCGAATCTCATGGGCGTGCTCCGCATCCCCATGTCCGCCCGGTTCATCATCAATGACGGCCAGCACCGCCGCGCCGCCATCGACATGGCGCTGCGCGAGAAGCCGGAACTCGGCGACGAAACGATCGCCGTCGTGTTCTTCCTCGACCTCGGCCTCGCGCGCTGCCAGCAGATGTTCGCGGACCTCAACCGCTACGCGATCCGGCCCTCGAAGTCGCTCGGCATCCTTTACGACTACCGCGACGAGGCGGCGAAACTCACCAAGGAGCTGATCGCGCGTTCGGAAGTCTTCCGCGATCTGGTCGAACTCGAAAAGACCAATCTCGCGCCGCGCTCCAAGAAGCTCTTCACACTCAGCGCGATCTACCACGCGACGCAGGACCTCGTGAACGGCGACGCGGAAGACAATCCGGAGGACGGTGCGCAGCTCGCGCTTGCGTTCTGGGAGGAAACCGCCAAGCACATGAAGGAATGGGAGCAGGTCCGCGACGGCGCGCTCACCGCTGGCGACGTGCGGGCCACCTACATCCATTCGCACGGCGTCGTCCTTCAAGCCCTGGCGCGTGCCGGTCATTCGCTGATCGAGCGGTTCCCGAAGCAGTGGTCCAAGAAGCTCGGACCGCTGGAAGCGATAGACTGGAAGCGCACGAACAGTTCTTTATGGGAGGGCCGCGCCATGATCGGCGGGCAGGTCTCCAAGAACACTCAGAACACCATCCTTACGGCCAATGTCATCAAGAAGAAGCTCGGCCTTGATCTGACGGCGGAAGAAGAAAAAGTCGAACAGGCATATCGAGGCGGCAATGGCGCGAAACGGCACTAGCAAAGGGACGCCATCGGCGTTCGCGGAATCCGGGATCAAGGCGGTCATCGCCGGTCTCAAGACCGAGATCGCAGCGCTCTACAGCTCGGATGAAACGCCGTGGGTCATCGGCTATAGCGGCGGCAAGGATTCGACGGCCGCCTTGCAACTCGTCTGGCTGGCGCTCGCCGACATCCCCATCGAGAAGCGCACGAAGCCCGTCTATGTCATCAGTACCGACACGCTGGTCGAAAATCCCATCGTCGCGCTATGGGTTTCCAAGTCGCTCACGAAGATGGGCGAACAAGCCGCGCGCCAGCACTTGCCGCTGACCGCGCACCGCCTGACACCGCAGCCGGAGAACACGTTCTGGGTGAACCTGATCGGCCGCGGCTACCCTGCGCCGCGCCCGAAATTCCGCTGGTGCACCGAACGCCTCAAGATCATGCCCTCGACGCAGTTCATCGGCTCCGTCGTGCAGAAGCACGGCGAAGCGATCCTCGTTCTCGGCACGCGCAAGGCGGAGAGCGCGGCCCGCGCGCGCGTGATGGAACGCTTCGAGGCCAAGCGCGTGCGCGAACGCCTGAGTCCCAACGGCAGCCTGCCCAACTCCTTTGTCTATACGCCGCTTGAGGACTGGACGAACGACGACGTGTGGCTCTTCCTCATGCAGGTTGCGAATCCCTGGGGGTTCAACAACAAGGATTTGCTCACCATGTACCAGGGCGCGTCCGACGGCGGCGAGTGCCCGCTGGTCGTGGACACGACGACGCCGAGCTGCGGGGACAGCCGGTTCGGATGTTGGGTCTGCACGCTTGTCGAGAAGGACAAGTCCATGCAGGCCATGATCCAGAACGACGACGAGAAAAGCTGGATGCTGCCGCTGCTCGAATTACGGAACGAACTCGATCCGCCAAAAGGGCCGGACGCGGACCGACCGCTGCGCGACTTCCGGCGCATGAACGGCGCGGTCCAGCTTTTCAACGACCGGCCGATTCCCGGCCCCTACAAGCAGAACGTCCGCGAGGACTGGCTGCGGAAGGTTCTCAAGGCGCAGCGGCATATCCGCGAGAACGGACCCGAAGAAGTCCGCGACATCGAGCTGATTACGCTCGCCGAGCTGGAGGAAATCCGGCGCATATGGGTCGTCGAGAAGCACGAGATGGAAGACAACCTTCCAAGCGTCTATGAAGCCGCGACGGGCACGGCGTATCCGGGCGGACGCATCGACGACAACCTTGTCATGGGCGCCGCCGAGATCGACATCCTGCGCGAGCTGTGCGGCGACGATCATCTGCATTTCCAGCTCACGCGCGAACTGCTCTCCATCGAGAAGCGCCACAAATCCATGCTCCGGCGCGCCGGGCTGTTCGAAGCCGTGGAGCAGGCGTTCTATCGGAATTTCTACGACAACGAGGAAGACGCGGTTGCGCGCGCGCGCCAGCACCGCGACGCGCTCGACGACGCGCAGGAACGCGGATCGGAGGAACGCTCGCCGATCATCCAGAAGGCGCTCGACCTCGCCGCCGGTGGGGACGAACGATGATTCTCGACGAAATCACCCTGCATAATTTCGGGCTTTACGACGGCCGCCAGAGCATCACGCTCACGCCCGCTTCACAGGACAAGCCCGTCATCCTCTTCGGGGGACTGAACGGCGGCGGCAAGACGACGCTGCTCGATGCCCTGCAACTTTGTCTCTTCGGCGGTCACGCCAAGACTTCGAGCCGCGGGGCGCTCGCTTATCCAGAATATCTCGCCCGCTGCATCCACCGCGGCTCCGACATGCAGGAAGCCGGCGTGCGGATCAGTTTCCGGCATACGGTGGACGGGCAGGAGGAATGCTACGTCATCGACCGCTCGTGGCGGCTTGCGAACGGCAACTGCAAGGAGCGGTTCGAAGTGCTCAAGAACGGGAGCCTCGATCCCGCGCTCGCCGATAATTGGGCCAATCAGGTAGACGACTTCATTCCCGCCAATATCGCGCACCTGTTTCTCTTCGACGGCGAGCAGATCGAACGCTACGCCTCACAACAGGATTCCTCGTTGCTGATCGGCACCGCGATCCAGAATCTCCTGGGCCTCGACATGGTGGACCAGCTCGACAAGGACCTTCAGGTTTACGAACGCCGCAAGCGGGTTCAGGAAAAGGACCAGGGCGCGCAGGCGGAGATCGCGGCCCTCGATAAAGAGCTTCGCGACATGCAGAGCGGCCTCCAGTCGCTCAAGCAGGAGCGCGCCTCGCTGCGGACTCACCAGATCGACCGCAAGCAGCGCGAGCTTGTCCAGATCGAGGATAAATACCGCAAGCTCGGCGGCGATCTTTACGACCAGCGCGTGAGCATCGAGGAGCGGCTGGCCGAGGCTGACAAAGCCGTCACCGCCAATGCCGGACGCCTGCGCGAGCTGGCGTCGGGCGCCTTGCCGCTCGTCATGGCGCGCGTGCTGCTGGAGTCCGCCGAGGCTCGCGACCAGCATGAAGAAGAATGCCGTCGCGCGCGCGACGTGCTGGAGACGCTGCGGACGCGCGATCAGGCCACCCTCAAACGGATGCGCTCGCAGTTCAAGGACA
This sequence comes from Pseudomonadota bacterium, assembly GCA_963205015.1. Lineage (GTDB taxonomy): Bacteria > Pseudomonadota > Alphaproteobacteria > Rhizobiales > Hyphomicrobiaceae. The sequence goes on along the minus strand of CAUJKI010000079.1, from coordinate 1,485 downwards.
AGCGCGTCGGCGACACGCTCAAGGCGTTCTTCGATGACGACCGGGCCGAGCGCGAATCCCTCAGCAAGAAGCAAACGCTGCTCGACCTTTCACAGGATGTTCGCAGCGATATCCACGCGCTCCTGCGCGGCGACATCGACAGCCTGGTCGAGGAGTCCACGAAGCAGCTTCGCAAGCACAAGAAGCTTGAGGGTGCGGCCCGAAAAGCCCGCGCCGAACACGACAGTATTCCGGGCGAGGACGCGATTGCCGAGCTGGCCGGAAAGAGGGATGCCGCCCGCGCCGAGATCGCAAAGCTCGAAGCGCGCTACGAAGAGATGGGCCGCGAGATCGAGCGACTCGAGCGGGACATCGAGCGCAAGCAGCAATCGCTCACGCGGCTGCACGAACGCGATGCCGTCGCCCGCCGCCAGCGGGACGACCAGGAGCGCATCCTCCGGCATTCGACGCGCGTGCGCGCAACGCTGGAAAGTTTCCGCAGCGCCGTCATCGCGCGGCACGTCCGCCGGATCGAACAGCTCGTGCTGGAGAGCTACCAGCAGCTTCTCCGCAAGGCGTCGCTCGTCACACGCCTTGCCATTGATCCCGTGAGTTATGCGCTCACGCTCTACGGGCGCGACGCCGCGGCGCTCAGTCCCGAACGCCTCTCGGCGGGCGAACGCCAGCTTCTCGCGATTGCGCTCCTGTGGGGGCTGGCGAAAGCGTCGGGACGGCCGCTGCCCACCGCCATCGACACACCGCTCGGACGGCTGGATACCGGACACCGCGTCCACCTTGTCGAACGCTACCTGCCGTTCGCCAGCCATCAGGTCTTGCTGTTTTCTACCGATGAGGAAATCGCGGGCGACTATCTCGAACGCCTGCGCCCGTGGATCGGGCGCACCTATCACCTGACCTACAACGACGATCAGGGCAGCACGCGCGTCGTTCCTGGCTACTTCACAGCGCAGGAGGCCGCGTAATGGCCGTCGAGCACATCAAGCTTTCGCAGCAGGGCAAGGACCAGCTCATCAAGCTCAAGCGCGTTACGGGCATCGAACACTGGAATGTCCTGTGCCGTTGGGCGCTGTGCGTCTCGCTGGCGGAGAACAGCGTTCCGCCGTCCATGAAGATTCCGGCGGACAGCAATGTCGAAATGAGCTGGAAAGTGTTCGGCGGGCGCTACGCCGAAGTCTACCTGGCGTTGCTCAAGGAACGCTGCGTGCGCGACGGCTTTGGCACGGACCCGGAGACGCTCGCGCAGCAGTTGCGCCTGCACATGCACCGCGGGATTTCCTATCTCGCCGCGAACAAGTCGCTCAAGAAAATCGACAACCTCATCGCTCTGGCGGCTTCGTGAAGAAATGCATGTCGCGATCCCACGGCACAGAACGGCTATCTCGCGAACCGAACTGTCGCGCCCGGTCAAACTCGCCCTGACCGACGGGATTCTCCGCGAGGAACGCACCTTCTTTGATTACGGCTGCGGTCTCGGCGACGACCAGC
>CAUJKI010000078.1 GCA_963205015.1 Pseudomonadota bacterium | reverse complement strand
CAACGGCGCCGGCAAGACAACGACGATTGAAAGCATCATGGGTTTCCTGCCCCTGAGCGCGGGCGAGATCACCTTCGCCGGCGAGAACATCAACCGGCTGCCGCCGCACGAGCGCGCGCGGCGTGGCATCGGCTATTCGCCCGAGAATTGCGGCGTGTTTCCCGAGCTGTCGGTCGGCGAGAACCTGATGATCAGCCGCTGGCAGGGAGACGATGCAGCAAAGAAGCGCGGCATTCCGCGCGGCAACCCGGAAGAGCAGGCATTCGACGTTTTTCCGGAGGTCAAGGCACTGCTCGCCCGCCAGGGGCTGCACCTGAGCGGCGGCCAGCGCAAGATGGTGGCGGTCGCGCGCGCCATGATGCTGTCGCCGAAGCTGCTGCTGCTCGACGAAGCTTTCGAGGGGTTGGCGCCGGTCATCGTCAGTCGCTTCACCGAGGCGGTGATGAAGATCAAGGCGCTCGGCGTTTCGATCCTGATGGCGGAATCGCATCTCGCGGCGGCGACCCGCATCGGCGACCGGCTCTATGCCATCGACCGCGGCGAGATCATCTTCCACGGACCGCCGAAGGATGCCCTGACCGACGAGCGCGTGATGAAGGCGCTGCGCGGCTGAGTGCGCGGCAGAGGTATCGGAGTATTGCATGATGGCACGACGCTTACCCCTGAGCATGGTGGCGGTTTTCGCCGCCGTGTCGGTGGCGCGGAGCGGGCATGAGCTGCCGGTCTATCCTTCCTACTATCCGCACGAGATCGAGATCACGGCGATGGTGCCCGCACGTGCGGGTGAAGAGATGCGCGCGGGTAAGCTGCACGCCTATATCGGGAGTACGCCGGACCTGACCAACGTGCCGGCGAAGTCGATTGGCTTTGCCGAGTCTCTCGAATCCTTCATTGTCGTGCGGCTCAATCCAGGCGCGCCCGTCGCCAAGGATGAGGCATCGGCCTGCGGCACGGCTGGTGTCCTCGTGCGCGAAATGGCGGTGCGCGCCAGCGATGGCGGTTTCGTCGCGCACCCCTATCCGGTCACACCGTGGCACGGCGACTACCTGCTCCACGCCGATCTGGCGGAAGCGGCGCGCGCGCGGCTCGTCGGCAGTGCTGGCGCGACACCGTCGGGCGATGGCCTCAAGGTGCGGGTCGAGGGGGCGCTTGCTGAATCTCTCGTGCGCACCGAATGGCGAAGTCGCGCCACCGCGGAGTGGGATGTCGCTGTCACGGAGGTCGATGCCCGCGCGCTGGTCCGGTCCGCGACTCCAATCATGAATGGCTGGCTCGGGCCCCGCTGGACGCGCTCGGGATGGTTCCATGCGTATCGATTGCTGGCCGAGTTCCAGGTCGGCGAGCAGAAAGCGTCAGCCGACGCTATCGCCGTCCGTCTGCAAGCCGGCGATATCGAGGATGCATCCGAACGTGCCAATCTCGAGCGCGAGCTGGTCGGCACGCTCACGGCCGGCTGCCGCGCCTTCGTTGCCGGCTACAGCGTAAAGCGCGAATACTTCAGCACCGAGTTCTCGTCCGGCGTCGAGAACCTCTCATATGACGCGCTCGAGGGGCTGAGCTCGCCGATGTTCCTGCGCACAGTGAAGCTCAAAGACTTTCCTTGGAACGGCTGGTTGCATCTTGCCGTCGGGACGCCACCCGCGGCAGCCTGGAATCCGATCGGCGGCTTCGGCGATTCCTTCGGCCGCCTGATGTGGTTCGCGAATGCCGATCCGGCGGCCATACCATCTCCCTATGATCACACCTGGGTCCTCAACCGCATCTCCGAGGTCCAGTCGACGCCTCCTCAACCGGAATGATGCAGGCCATGTCCATCTTCCTTCGACTGGCCGGGTGCCTGCTGCTGATCGGTATGCTGGCGCCCGCGCGCGCGCAGGCTGCGGATGTCACTTTCGATATCAGGATCGACAAGGGCCATGTCGCGCCGAAGATGCGTCTCATCCGCGTGACGCAAGGCGACAATGTCAGGCTGCGCTGGACGAGCGATCGGCCGATCGTCGTCCATCTGCACGGCTACGACATCGAGAAGCGCGTCGTGCCCGGCGCCGTTGCCGAGATGGCGTTCACGGCCCATGCGACGGGGCGGTTCGGGGTAGAGGAGCACAAACCGAATGCGCGCGGCGGCCACTCGCATGGCGAGGCCTCGCTGGTCCGCATCGAGGTGCGGCCGCGCTGAGCGGCTGGCCCGGCAATGGGCAGCGACCGCGCCGTTGGCTCTCGCCGCGGTTTGCCTTGCCGCGGCGCCGGCGGTCGCCCACGGCTTCGGCCAACGCTACGAGCTACCCGTCCCGCTCACGCTGTATCTCTATGGGGCGGCAGCGGCAGTTCTTCTGTCCTTCGCCGTATTCGGCCTGTTCGTGCGCCGCACGCCTGCGGCCCGCACATATGCACGCGTCGATCTTCTCGCCGGACCGATCGGCAAGGTCATTGGACATCCGGCCGTCGTGATTTCACTGCGTCTCGCGGTATTGGCCCTCTTCGTGGTCGTGATTCTTGCTGGCCTTATCGGCGAGCAGAACCCGTACCGCAATATCGCGCCGACGCTCGTGTGGATCGTGTGGTGGGTGGGGTTTGCTTATGTGGCGATCTTCGTTGGTGATCTCTGGGCACTCGTAAATCCGTGGCGAACGATCTTCGACGGCGCGCAATGGCTCTACCACCGGCTCGGCGGGCGTGGCGATCTCGGCGCGCGACTGCCGTATCCTGAGACGCTGGGTGTGTGGCCCGCAGCGCTACTGTTGCTCGCCTTTGCCTGGATCGAGCTCGTTTACCCGCACGCGGCATCGCCCGCGCACATCGCGTGCTTCGCGATCGCCTATTCCGTTCTCACCTTCGCCGGGATGCTTGCCTTTGGCCATGATCAATGGCTGCGTCACGGTGAGGTCTTCTCGGTCGTGTTTGCGACTTTCGCGCGCTTCGCTCCGACCGAGGCCAGGGACGGCCACCTGTACGTGCGGTCGCTCGGCGCGGGCCTCATAGATGATCGACCCGTCTCGACATCGATGATGGCATTCGTGCTGCTGCTGCTCGCAACCGTGCTCTATGATGGTTTGATCGGCACCGGCGAATGGGCGGCCTTCGAGGGATGGCTGCTGGCGGGTGGCGAACGCGGAGCAATGGTTCTGCGCAGCGTCGGCCTCGCCGCCATGTGGCTCATATTTCTCGGCGCTTACCTTGGCATATCGGGCGTCATGAGCGCGCTCGCCGGCGGTCGTCCCGGCGCGCTTGGTGTGGCGCGCGCCTTTGTCCTCACGCTGGTCCCGATCGCCATCGGCTATCACGTCGCACACTACCTCGTGTTCCTGCTCGTGCAGGGCCAGTATATCATCCCGTTGCTCTCGGACCCCTTCGGTTACGGCTGGAACCTCTTCGGCACGGCGGGGTACCGCGTCGACATCGGCCTCGTGGGCGCACGCTTCGCGTGGTATGCCGCCGTCGCTGCGATCGTCGCCGGCCACGTCGCAGCGGTCTATCTCGCCCATGTCCGTGCGATCGCCGTCTTCGGAGCGCCGGGTGCCGCACTTCTGACGCAGGTGCCGCTAACCGCGTTGATGGTGGTCTACACGTTCATTGGCCTTTCCATCACTGCCCAGCCGATCGTCGAGAGCCGCACGGCAGCAGAGCCGGCCGCCGAGCCGAGCGATGTGATCACGATGCCGCCCGATGCAGTGCTTCCCCTCATCGGCGACGGTCATCTTGCGGCGCCCCCGTCGGAGCAGACGGCGCGCCTCAAGCTCACTTACAAGGTGCTCGGCTCAGCCTTCCATGACGCGACGAAGATGACCGCTGCAGACCTTCTCTATGCCTATGCCTTCGCCTATCGCTGGAGCGCGCGTATGAGCGATGGAGATCCGGCCTATGACCCGCACATCGATGCAGCGACTGCGACTTTGCGCCGTCACCTCCTGGCCGTGCGCGTTGCTGGCGCCGAGACCGCGTCCCGCTCCTTCCGCGTTGGCGATGTCGATTTCGTTCGCGAGGTTTTCACCGTCGACGTCTATCTGGCGCTGGCGCCGGACAAGGCGGACTGGAATGCCGTCGTGGCGCCGCCCTGGAGCGCGGTTCCGTGGCACCTGCTCGTGCTGATGGAGGAGGCGGTGACGCGCGGCTGGGCGGCGTTCTCACACGACGAGGCACAGCGCCGTGGCGCTCCTTGGCTCGACCTCGTGCGCTCCAAAGAACTCGCTGCGAGACTGCTGGCTCTGGCGACTGAGTTCGAGCGCAGCGCCTATCGTCCGGATGCCTTGCGAAGTCACGTCACTGAGGAGGAGGCGCGCCGGCGCTGGCGGGCGCTGATCGCCTTCCACAAGGCGAGCGGCCACTTCCTGGTGACCAGCGGGCCCTACAGGCTCAAGAGCTGGACGGGCGAGAGCGTCACGCTCGAAGCCTTCCGCGATCTCACCTATCCGCTCGGTGTGGGTTCCTACGATGCCTACGCGATCCCGCGCCGAGGCTTCATCACTTCGGTCGAGTGGGACGGCACGCGCCTCTCCATTGCCGGAGACATTGAGATCGTCGAAAAATTCCAGCGCAGCTACCGGCTGGTGCGCACGCCACTCAAGTCCGTGCCGGCCGCGTTCCTCAAGCGTGATATGCCGGAGCTCCGCTATGTCGTGACCGGCCCCGACGGGCGCGTCGCGCTCGCCGGCTCGGTGCCGCTCGGCGCTGGCGCGGGATTCGGGTTCGACCTCAAAGGTCGCCTACCGCCGGGCCGCTACGCGCTATCGGCGCTTATTGCCGTCAACGGCAACGCGATGAACGCCGAGGTGCATCGCGCGCCGCTGATCGTCGCCCCGCGACCGTGAATCGTCGCCTTCAAACGTCGACGGTCTCTTCCTCGATGGGCTTGCGGGCCTTCATGTTGAAGCGGCCGTCGTAGATCGGGCGTCCGCCCGTCGTCGGGCCGGGATATTGCACGAAGAGCATAAGTCCGCCGGTCTCGGTCGAGAGCGGTTCCTCGAAGTGCGGGTCCGGATGGAAGACCATCGTGCCGGGGCCGTACTGCTTGTCCCCGATTTTGAATTCGCCCTCGAGCACGTACCAGACCTGTGCGAAGTCGTGCCGATGGCGGGGATGATGAGAGCCCGGCTCATAGCGCACGAGCCCCGCGTTCGGCTCAGTCGGTCGATCCGGGCGCGGGTGGTACATCATCTTGCTCTCCTGGCCGGGCCAGCGGAGCGTCTCCCAGGGCTGTTCGTCGATGTGGCGGTACTCGGGGGGATGATCGCGCATTTTCTGCTCTGGCATCGCTTCCTCCAAACTCCAAACATCGTCTGCTTCTTGCGCCGAAACGGGTCCGGCTTTTTCAATGGTAGCACGAGCTGGGCCTCGGGAAAGGGGCAGGACGGATATGCACATCGTGCACGCGACGGCTGGCGCAGGACCGTGCGGCCGAAGTGTCGCCCCTTCATTGTCAGGACGTTGCACGAGAAAGCTAACCGGGGATTGAGATCACTTCGCTTCTGATGGCCCTTTCAGTTGTGAGACGACAGGTTCGACTCCCCAAGGGCGCGCAAGTAAGCTCAATACATAGCAATTTGCACCTGCCGTTTGGGTTTGGGGGTCAACATGAATTCCGGCAAGCTCCAAGAGCACTTTCTTGCAACGTACTGCACGCTCCGCGTCGGCCTGGCTGCCCTCGCTCTTGCGTTTCCGCTGATACTCATGGGCCTCGGCGCGTGGTACGGCCTGTCCTTGCAGCGCTCAATGAGCGCCTACTACTACGCGTTCGCACCGCAGGCGTCGGAGCCGTTTCCGCTGCGCGTCTATTTCGTGGGTATTCTTTTTGCGATCGGCTGTTTCCTCTCTCTGTACAGAGGCTATTCGAACACGGAGAACTGGTTTCTGAATATCGCTGGTATCAGCGCACTGTTGGTCGCGATTTTCCCGATGGAGATGCCGGTCGACTGCAAGAATTGCGGTGCCGATACGCTCGTGGGTGTTCACTACGTTGCAGCAAGCCTTCTGTTTGGATGTGTTGCCTTCGTTGCATTCACCTGCTCGGAGGAAACGCTGGTGGAGTTGCCCGAAGAATCGAAGAAGCGGCGTACGTATCGGGCGCTTTACGATATGACTGCAACCTTGATGATTGCTCTGCCGCTGTTCAGCGTGGCGCTGGCATATTTCTTCGGTGTGCGCGATTGGAGAACGTTTGTGGCCGAATTCGCTGGTATCTACGCATTCGCAGCCTACTGGATAATCAAGAGCGTGGAGCTCTGCTTCGACAAGGACACGAAGATGGTCGAGGAGATGGCCATGAAAGGTCGGATGCCAACTTATGACGGACCCGTCGCACGCACTGACAGTCAGAAAGTCTCGGGGCGACTATGGCTTGGACGCCTGCTGGACTGAGTTGTGGAGGTCGGGCTTATGATGTGGCCGCGACCTCGATCGCGAGCGCCACGCAATTCGCGAAACGCGTGATAGAAAGGGAGGGGACGTAGCGTTCTCGCTTGATGAGCCGCGGCTCAAGGGTTCGTCCTGCGCACACATTTTTGCCGGGGTTCGCTGCATGGAGCACAATATGACCGCGCTGGAGCGTGCATTCGAGCTGGCCAACTCCGGCAGCTGCGAGAGCGTCGCCGACATCAAGAAGGTTCTCAAGAGTGAAGGCTATGCTCTTCAGCAGATCGTCGGCCGCACTCTGAGCCGGCAACTCACCGAGTTGATCCGCGACGCTCGCGCGCGCGGCAAGGTGCGCTGATCGAGGCCATCCTCACATCGATCCTGCAAACTAAGAGGCCGCCTCCAGATCGAGCTGAAGGCGGCCCTGGGGAGAGGTGGCCGGCCTACGCTGAGCGTGCGGCCGGCATTCCTCTTCTGTGGCGCTCGCGCTGAGCATGTGGCTCGGCGATGCGCACTTACTCGGTGCGGATGTTCGCGACAGCCGTCTTGCCGCTGCGGCGATCCTGCTCAGTGTCGAACGAGACCTTCTGCCCCTGCGACAGGCTGCGCAGGCCGGCGCGCTCGAGCGCACTGACGTGCACGAAGACATCGTTGCCGCCATTGTCCGGCGCGATGAACCCGAATCCCTTTTGGTCGTTGAAGAACTTGACTGTTCCCGATTCCATGGCGTGTTCCTTCTCTGTAGAGCCATGTCTAAGCAATATGCCGCCACGCGCGTTCCGCGCACGGCGAGCACACTTTTCGAATTTTGGAGGGGGTTCTGAACGCGCGTCCGATCTGATCGCAACGCAACGGCCCGGTCATCCGGCCAAAGTCGATCGCACACATGTAGGAGTGACCACACGCGATTACAAGCGCCAATATCGAATGCGACGATGAAACGTGCTATCGTGCGCTCAGTGACCGTTCTCGCCAACTCACTGGCCTTCACGCGTCGGCCATAACGACGGAAGCTTACGCGCGACGCCGCCTGGATCGCGAGGCGCCGCCGACCGGCGCCGAGTCGGGTCTCGAGCCGATCGGCATTGAAGAGGCAGAGCGCGGAACGGCTGTCTGCACCACATCCAGAAATGCCTTGATAAGCCGGCTGTGCGCGCGCTCGCGAAGAAGGACGACGTGAGCCGCCGTAAAAATCTCCGCATTCGAGATCCGCACAAGGCGCAGCCTGGCGTCCGGGATGAATTCGGCTTCGGAGACATAGCCGATGCCGATGCCGTGGATCACGGCCTCACGAATGGCCTCCCGGCTGCCGATCTCGATGATGGTGCGCAGCTTGATGCCCCGTTCCAATGCAGCCGACTCGAAGGCGCGGCGTGTCGTCGAGCCTTGTTCGCGCGCGACAAAGGGTTCTTCCGCCAGCTCCTCCATGCGCACGCTCTTGCGCCGGGCGAGTCTGTGGTCGGCGGACATGAAGAGCAGGACGGGATGGCGGCGATACGGAATGGCAATCAGGCGCTCGTCCGCATCGATGTGGGCGAGCACGGCAATATCGGACCGGTAGTCGAGGAGCTCGCGCTGCACGGCCGAGGAGTTGCCGATCGACATGCTGAGCTTGATGCCGGGATATCGTTGGTTGAAGGCCGCCAGCATTTCGGTGACGTGATACGGCCCGACGGCGCCAATCCGCAGATGGCCCGTACTCAGTCCCTTGGTTGCCTCCAGAAATTCCCGCGCCTCCTTCTCCTCGGCGAACAGGCGCTGCGTGATGGCGTGAAGATCGCGGCCGGATGGCGTGAGCTCGCTGCGCCGGTTCCTCCGATAGAAGAGTTCAACGCCGAACTCGGCTTCCAGAGCCTTGATCTGCGCCGTGAGCGTCGGCTGGCTGACGTTGAGCTGAGCCGCCCCGGCGACAAATCCGCCTGAACTCGCTACGGCATGGAAGGATCTGAGCTGCGTAAGATTCATAGGCTCAGTCTATCGATATCGCCGACAAAATCAATTTGTCCCTCCCTAAGGCCAATGCCACGTTGAACATGCTTCGACAGAACCGGAACGGTCGGCCAGCTCAAGGTGGCTGGAGATGGAGTATCCCTCGGAGGGCGGGCGGAACGCATGTGGGCCTACAGCAATCCTGTCAGGATCGAGTTCGGCGCGGGCGCGGTCGGTAAGATCGGTAACTTGATCGGCAAGCGGCGCTGGGCCCTGGTCACCTATGACATGCCCGCATTTCACGAACTGGCCGCCAACATCCGCGCCGAGGCCGGGCCGCCGGCCGTGACCATCGCCAACATCGTAACCAATCCGGACGTCAAGGATCTCGCGCAGTCCTGCGAGCTTTTCGCCCGGGCACCTGCAAAGCCCGAAGTTGTCGTCGCCCTCGGTGGCGGCTCGATCATCGATGCGGCCAAGGTCATTGCCGCCGCCCAGGGTGATTTCTCTCGCGTCATGGCCTCGCTTACGGGTGGCGGGGCGCTCGACGGCTCGATGTTCACGCCGATTGTCGCCGTGCCGTCGACGGCCGGCACCGGAAGCGAGGTTACGTCCTGGGCGACAGTGTGGGATCAGGCGAGCGGCAACAAATATTCTCTCGCCCACCGCGCGCTCTATCCCGAGGTTGCCGTCGTGGATCCGGCGATTACCATAGGCGCGCCGCGTGGCCTAACGCTCGCAACCGGGCTCGACGCCCTTTCGCACGCGCTCGAAAGCATCTGGAACATCAGCGCCAACCCGATTTCCGCGAACTTTGCCGTGACCGCGGCGCGCGAGATCATTGAGGTGCTCCCTCGTCTCGTCGACGATCTCGCCAATGGCGAGCTACGCGAGCGCCAGGCGCGCGCCGCCCTCATGGCGGGGCTCGCCTTCTCGAACACGAAGACCGCGCTCGCACACAACATTTCCTACGACATCACGCTGCATGCGGGTACGATCCACGGGATCGCGTGCTCTTTCTCGCTGCCGACCGTCATGCGCTGGTCGCTCGGCCACAGCGCGGACTGCGATGCCAATCTGCGGCGGATTCTCGGTGACGACCTCGGCGCGGGTGTCGAGCGCCTTGCGGCGTTTCTCGAAGGGCTCGGTGTTTCGACCAACCCCGCTTCCTACGGCTTGTCGGCAAGTGATTGGCGAGCGCTCGTGCTGAAGGCTTCGCAAGGAGAGCGCGGGCGCAACTTCATCGGGCGGCATGACCTCGCCGCCTGAAGGAACGGAGACCGTCATGACGAGTAAAGATCCAATCGTCGTCAACGGCAGAAGCTACAGGCGCCCCTCGGCGCCCACCGTCGTCATCTGTATCGATGGTTCCGAGCCCGGCTATATCGAACAGGCCATCGAGGCTGGTGTCGCGCCGACCTTCGCCCGTTTCATGTCGAGCGGCGCGAACCTCACGGCCGAGTGCGTGATCCCGAGCTTCACCAATCCCAATAATCTCTCGATCATCACGGGCCGGCCACCGGCCGTGCACGGTATTGCGGGCAACTTCTTCTACGATCCCGCCACCGGCACCGAAGTGATGATGAACGATCCGAAGTTCATGCGTGCGCCGACCATCCTCGCCGGCTTCCACGATGCCGGCTGCAAGGTCGCGATGGTGACGGCCAAGGACAAACTGCGCTTGCTGCTCTCCAACGGCCTCGACTACGCGAGCGGGCGCGCCATCGCCTTCTCCTCGGAGCGTGCCGACAAGGCCACCAAGGCCCAGAACGGCATCGACAACGTCACGCGCTTCGTCGGCATGGGTGTCCCGGACGTCTATTCGGCCGGGCTTTCGGAATTCGTCTTCGCAGCAGGCGTCAAGCTGGTCGAGACTTTCCGGCCGGATGTCATGTATCTCTCGACGACCGACTACATCCAGCACAAGTGTGCGCCGGGCTCGAAGATTGCCAACGAGTTCTATGCGATGATCGACGGCTATCTCGCGCGCCTCGACGCGCTCGGCTGCGTCGTCGTCGCGACGGCAGACCATGGCATGAACGACAAGCATCTCGCGGACGGGTCGCCGGACGTCATCTATCTCGACACGCTGTTCGAGGGTTGGCTCGGTGCGGACAAGGCCCGCGTCATCCTGCCGATTACCGATCCGTACGTCGCGCATCATGGCGCGCTCGGTTCATTCGCGACCGTGTATGTGCCGCAGGGAGCGGATGTCGCTGGCCTCATCGCGAAGCTGAAGGCCACGTCGGGCGTCGACCGCGCGCTTACTCGCGCGGAGGCGTGTGCCGAGTTCGAGCTGCCGCCCGACCGCATCGGCGACATCGTCGTGCTCTCGACACGGCACAAGACGCTCGGCACGGCACCTGCCAAGCACGATCTCTCAGGTCTGACCGAGCCGCTGCGCTCGCATGGCGGTCTCACCGAGCAGCGTGTGCCCATGATCTCGAACCGAAAGGTCAGGCTCGCGCCAGGGCATCGCCTGCGCACGTTCGACGTATTTTCCGTCGCACTCAACGACACGTATTGAGGTGCAACCCATGTCCATCATGCCGAAGATTGCCGCCCGCACAGAAGCCATGCGCATCGCGGGGAAGCGTATCACGACCGACGATGTCGTCGAGGTCCGCAACCCTTACGACAACTCGCTCGTCGGCACCGTGCCGATGGCTCGTCCTGAGCATGTGCGCGAGGCGTTTGCCAAGGCCAAGGCATTCAAGTCAAGGCTGACGCGCTACGAGCGCCAGCAGATCCTGCTGAAGACCGCGGACATCCTGTCCTCGCGCCGCGAGGAGTTCGCGAAGCTGATCTCTGCGGAATCAGGCCTCTGCTGGAAGGATGCGATCTACGAGGCGACGCGTGCCTATGACGTCTATTCGTTCGCCGGCCAGCTCTGCATCCGCGATGACGGCGAGCAGTTCTCCTGCGATATCTCGCCTAACGGCAAGATGCGCAAGATCTTCACGACTCGCGTGCCGCTGCTCGGCGTGATCTCGGCGATCACACCCTTCAATCATCCTCTCAACATGGTGAGCCACAAACTCGCGCCGGCTATCGCCACCAACAACCGGGTGGTGCTGAAGCCGACGGAGCTAACGCCGCTGACGGCGCTCGCTCTCGCCGATGTTCTCTACGAGGCGGGACTGCCGCCGGAGATGCTGTCGGTCGTGACCGGAAATCCCGGCACCATGGGTGATTCGATGATCACCGATCCCGACTGCGATCTGATCACGTTCACTGGATCAGTGCGCGTCGGCAAGTACATCGCCGAGAAAGCCGGATACCGCCGCCTCGTGCTCGAGCTCGGCGGCAACGATCCGCTGATCGTCATGGAGGATGCCGATCTCGACAAGGCAGCCGAACTCGCCGTTCAGGGTGCCACCAAGAATTCCGGTCAGCGCTGCACGGCTGTGAAGCGCATTCTCGTCGTCGAGGCCGTGGCCGAGGAATTCTCCAGGCTGGTGGTCGAGAAGGCGAAGAAGATCAAGTTCGGCAATCCCGCCGATCCGTCGGTGGATGTCGGCACCGTGATTCACGAGCGGGCAGCGAAACTGTTCGAGATGCGCGTCAACAAGGCGGTCGCGGAAGGTGCAAAGGTTCTCTACGGCGCGAAGCGCGAGGGCGCACTCTTTCCGCCGACAGTCGTCGATCACATCCCCTACACGGCCGAGCTCGTGCACGAGGAAACCTTCGGTCCGGTCATCCCGATCATTCGTGTTCCAAACAATATCGACGACGTTATCCGCATCTCGAACTCCACGGCCTACGGGCTGTCGTCGGGCGTTTGCACGAACCGTCTCGACTACATCACCAAGTTTATCGCCGAGCTTGACGTCGGCACCGTCAACGTCTGGGAAGTGCCGGGCTATCGCATCGAGATGTCGCCGTTTGGCGGGATCAAGGATTCGGGCCTTGGCTACAAGGAAGGCGTTTGGGAAGCCATGAAGAGCTTCACCAACGTACGCACGTATTCGATGCCCTGGTCGGCATGATCGCGGCGCGGGAAAGCATCGGAGGCACCAAGCAAAGAAGGAAGCACCTGAGGTGACGAGCAGCGCCGACCCCGTCGCCAAAGAGCGGCAGCAGAGAGTGGGGCGGCACGGAGTGGAAGCGATGCTAACGGAGGAAACCCGAATGGAACGCAGGCAATTCCTGGCAAGAGTGGGAGCCGCTCTGGCTGTCGGTGTGGTGCTGGTAGCGGGTCCCGCTGCGGCGCAGCAGAAGGAGATCAAGTGGAAGCTCCAGAGTGCGAACCCCTCGGGCACGCCGCACCACATACTGCTGACGCAGTTCGCGACCAACGTCGACAAGATGTCTGCCGGCCGTCTCAAGATCGAGATCATGCCGAGCGGCTCCGTCGTCAACCCCAATGAGATCCTCGACGCGGTGAACAAGGGCCTCGTCGACGCGGGCCAGTGGTGGACGCACTATGCGATCGGCAAGCATCCCGCCGGTGGCCTCTTCAGCGCGCCGCTCGGTGGCTCGGCGAGCGGTCTCGACCAGAACACGCACATCGCCTGGTATCTGAAGGGCGGCGGTCGCGACCTGTACATCGAGTATTACACGAAGATGCTGCGCGCCGACGTGATGCCGTTCCTCTATGCGCCGGACGGCCCCGAGGCACTCGGCTGGTTCAAGCAGCCGATCAAGTCCGTCAATGAGTTCAAGAGCATGCGGTTCCGCATCTCATCCGGTCTGCCGAGCCAGGTGCTCAAGGAGCTCGGCGGCGTGCCGATGAACCTTGCGGCCGCGGAGCTGATCCCGGCGGCGGAGCGTGGCATCATCGACGGTGTCGAATGGATCAATCCGGCGAACGATATCAAGGTCGGCTTGCAGGACGTCTTCAAGTTCTATTCGATCCAGGGCCTCCATCAGGCAATCGATATCGCGGACATCCTGATCAACGGCAAGAAGTGGCGCGAGCTGACGCCGGATCTCCAGGCGATCGTCGAGGTTGCGATGACCACGTCGCTGTACGAGGCGCAGATGTACTTCGTGCATGAGAACGCCAAGGCTCTGCAGGAGCTGCAGGCGAAGGGCGTCAAGATGTTCGACGCGCCGGCGGACTATGCTCCGGCCTGGATCGAGGCATCGAAGAAGGTGCTCGGCGCGCTCGAGCAGAAGGACGCCTTCTTCAAGAAGGTGCTCGATTCACAGCGTGCCTTCGCCAAAGTGGTCGTGCCCTACACCCGCGAGACGTCGAAGCTCTCGACGCTGATCGCAGGTGCCGCCGACGCGAAGTAGTCGCGGCAGCTCCACCATTAACCTATGCCGGAGCCCGACCTTTGGGCTCCGGCGCACTTGGCCGACGTCTGCCTTTCGTGCCCGCCTTATGTGAGGGCGGTGTCCGGCACAGGAGCTCCAAAAACATGAACGCCGCAGATCGTGTGACCAAGATCATCGATGGGATCAGCGTCTGGACCGGCAAGACCGTCGCCTGGTTGATCTTCCCGATGTTTGGAGTTCTCGTCTTCGAGGTGCTGATCCGCAAGCTCTACCAGCCGACGATCTGGGCCAACGACGTGGCCACGATGGCCTATGGCGCGCACTTCTCTCTTGCTGCGGCGTATGCACTGAGCCTGCAGAAGCACATTCGTACCGACTTCCTGACGCAGCACCTCTCGCTGCGCACTCAGCTTTGGATGGATATCATCCAGTATCTCGTGTTCTTCCTGCCGGGGATGGTGATGTTCCTCTGGCTCAGCTGGGAGTTCGCCGAGGAATCCTGGTTCTTCAGGGAAGAGCTCATCACCTCGTGGCGCCCGCCGGCCTACTGGTACAAGTCCGTCATCCCGGTGACAGCCGCGTTGCTGCTGCTGCAGGGTGTCGCCGAGGTCATCAAGTGCTTCAGGGCGCTCCAGACAGGCGTCGACTACCGCAGCGTCGAGCCGACGGAAGTGACGTAATCCACTCCCGTCCCGCCCATCAACGCACCCTCCTCATCGAGATCGATCCATGAGCCTCGAAGTTCTCGGCCTCGTCCTGATCGGCATCCTGTTCATCGTGATCCTCGCCGGGTTCCCGATTTCGTTCACGCTGATCTTCCTGGCGACGGCGTTCGGCTACTATGGTCTCGGCGAACGCGTCTTCTACCTCATGACCTACCAGTACTTTAATTCCATGATGGAGACGGTGCTGGCCGCGGTCGCGCTGTTCACGTTCATGGGGTACGTGCTCGAGAACTCGGGCTTGATGGGTCGCCTTTTTCACGCGATCCAGCTCGCGTTCGGTCGTCGGCACGGCTCGCTCTATATCGCCACCATCTTCACCGCGACTCTATTCGCGGCCGCGACCGGCATTGTCGGGGCCTCCGTGGCCATTATCGGTCTGATGGCCGGCCCCATCATGCAGAAACGCGGCTACGACACGGCCCTGTCGGCTGGGACCATCACGGCGGGCGGCACCCTCGGCATTCTGCTGCCTCCGAGCGTCATGCTGGTCGTCATGGGGCCGTCCTTCCAGGTCTCCATCGCGCGTCTCTACGCGGCGACCATCCTTCCAGGGCTGCTGCTCTCGACCCTCTATCTCGGCTACACGCTGGGCCGGACATGGTTCCGACCGCAACTCGGGCCGCCGCTGCCTGCTGAGGAGCTGAATGTCAGCGCGAGCTACATCCTGAAGGAGTTGCTCATCGGCTTCACACCGCCGGCCTTCCTGATCCTGCTGACGCTCGGAGCGATCATCAGCGGCTGGGCAACGCCGACCGAAGGTGCGGCGCTCGGATGTGCCGGCGCGCTCGCCATTGCCGCCAGCAGCGGTAAGCTCACATTCGCCTCGCTCAAGGACGCCACCTTCCGCACCGCCCAGACGACGGCGATGGTGATGATCCTCCTGGCCGCATCGAACTTCATGGGAGCCGTCTTTTCGGCATTCGGTACGCCGAAGTTCCTCGCCGATACCATCCTGGCATGGAACATACCGCCGGGCATGCTTATCATCAGCATCCTTGCCATCTGCTTCATTCTCGGCTGGCCGCTCGAGTGGGTGCCGATCGTCGTCATCATCGTGCCCATATTCCTGCCGCTTCTGCAGGCATTGAATATCGACATGATCTGGTTCAGCGTCCTGGTCGCAGTGACGCTCCAGACATGCTGGCTGTCGCCGCCCGTGGCGCTCTCGGCCTACTATCTCAAGGCCGTCGTGCCCAGCTGGGAGCTCTGGGACATTTACCGGGGCATGATGCCGTTCATGATCCTGCAGTGGGCGGGCGTCGTGCTCATCTATATCTTTCCCGAGATAGCGCTTTTCCTGCCTAACCTTTGGTACAAATAACTCAGGAGACTCAGGGCGGCGCGGAGGTATTGCCGGCGCCGCCGGTCAACCGGAGGTGTCCATGGAAGGAAGCGGGCTGCTCATAACACTCATGGGCGGCGTGGCCTTGCTCCTTTGGAGCGTGCGTATGGTGCGGACGGGGATGACGCGCGCCTTCGGCGCCTCCCTGCGTCTGCTCATCAGCAGGGCCTGTGCGAGCCGCTTCAAGGCCTTCGCCACCGGTGTCGGTGTCACGGGTGTCCTCCAGAGCGCGACGGCCACGGCGCTGCTCCTCGCCTCGTTCGCGAGTCGCAAGCTCGTCACGCTGCCGCTTGCCCTGGCTCTGATGCTCGGTGCCGACGTCGGAACGGCGGTGGTGACGCAGATCTACGCGTTCGACATCAAGTGGATCTGGGCCGGCCTGATGTTCCTCGGCGTGATCCTGTTCAATGCCTCCGAGAAGGACGAGGTGCGCGGAACGGGCCGCGTTCTGATCGGGTTTGGGCTGATGCTGCTTGGCCTCACGATC
>CAUJKI010000077.1 GCA_963205015.1 Pseudomonadota bacterium | reverse complement strand
CGTGGTGTGCCGGCTCTTCGGCGTCATGCAGTAGAAGGTGTAGCCCTCCCGCCACAACGGGTTGACCGTTTTCTTGACCTCCGACCAGGACATCTTGTTGTTGGCGATCGCGCGCAGATCAGCGTCGACGACCTCGCGCTGTAACATCGCCGGATCGACGCCGTAATTGTTCGGCCGAATGTAGGGACTGGTGGAAACGATGACGCTTGGCAGATACGGCGTGGCTTCGGGCGCCTCGCGGTGGACCACCAGATTCTCGCCATATTCGATGGCCTCCGGGAGGTCGGCATAGGCGCAAAGCCGCCCGGTGTCCGTGTAGAACGGAATGCTGTCGTAGACCTGCTCATAGAACGGCACGCGCGGGTAGGTACGAAACAGCATCAAGGCGGCGCCCGGTTCGCCGTACTTGCCCGCCATGATGTCGGCGACCGTGTAGCCTTTCGTGGTTGTACTGTTGGCAAACACCCGGTCGAGATAGACCTCGGGCCGGCCCTCCAGCATGAACTTCCAATGATCGCGAAAGCGCTTGTCGCCCGTCAGTTCAGCAAGCTTTTCCGAGACGAGGGCGAAGATCATGCCATCGTCCTTGGAATCGAAAAGCGGTTTGATCCCGTCGCCACCCCAGATTTGCAGGAATGGATTGGAGCACGAGCCGCCGCATTCGAGCGTCTGGAACTCGAGCCAGGTGTTGGCCGGCAGCACGACATCCGAATACTCGGCCGAGCCGGTCCACTCGACCTGTTGATCGACGATCAAATCGATCTTCGGATTGACGTTAACAAGGAGATGGTAGATCCATTTCGCCTGATTGAGCAGATTGGCGTTATTGTACCATATCACCTTGGTCGGCGACGGCATGTGAGTCTTGCCGGTGAAGACCTTGCGGCCGGCTCCTGGCGTGTCGACGATGAACGGCCGATCGCCCATGCCCCAATAGCTCATCTCCTCGCCGTGCAGAAGCTCGCGGACGTTCTCCTCTCGCACCGGCGCGGCGGGGTCGAGAATCTGGTTGAACGGATCTTCCTTGACGTAGGCGCCGCCCACGCCGGGACCGGACCACGACGAACCCTGGAACAGCGCGCCTTTGTAATTGCCGGCCCAGGTATGCGCGCCCGAGCCGGGAATACCGATCGAGCCGACCAACAGAAGCGGCAGCAGGGTCGCCCGATTGTGAAGCGTGGCGTGGAAATAGTGGTTGATCCCCTCGCCGTAATGAATCGCGATGGGATAGGCCTCGCGCGGCTTGCCGACGAAATCGGGATCCCAGAAACGCCGTCCGAAATCCTTGGCCAACCGCTCAATCAAATCCTTGGGGGCGCCGCAGATATCGGCAACGGTATCGAGGTCGTAGTCGCGGAGATGGATCTTGTACATCTCCCATACCGTCATCGCCTCGACGACGCTGCCGTCAACCAGCGTCACCTTTCCCCGCCATTCAAGCGCCGGGTCGATACCCTTGGCGGCGAGATGCTTGCCGACGTCATCGCGGCTGATCGGAACGAGCGCCTCTGTACGGGCATCGCGCACGAGGAAGTCGCCGACTTGCTCGCGCTGCTCCGCTGTCATCCCCTGAATGACGAAGCTTGGCCCTTTGGAAATGTCTGCATTGCGATAGTCCCGGATCACCTCTTGCGGCCTCAACCGCTTGAGGGTGTCGGTGCGCACGAGAAGCGGAAAGTCGGTGAATGTCTTGACGAAATCCTCGTCGTACCAGCGCTGCTCCATCAGCATCCGTGTAACGCCGAGAAATATCGCAGTGTCGGAAAGCCCGGGCCGCACCGAAATCCAATAGTCGGCCTTGGTCGCGGTCGGATTGTATTCGGGCGCAATGACCGCGATCTGGCCACCGCGCTCCATGAGCTCGATCAGCCAGTGCGCCTCCGGCATTTTGTTCTCGATCAGGTTCTTGCCGACCTGGACGGTAAACTTGGTGAAGCGCAGGTCGTTAAGATCGATATCTGACGTTTGCAGCCCATGCACGAATGGCTGTCCCGGAGCCTGGTCGCCGCGCCAGGTATATTCCGACCACTCGCGCGCCCCCTTGGCCTTGTCCGGGCCGACACCGCGCACATGGGCATCGAGCAGACCGAGCTGATTCGCCAACCGGAAAATGCCGAACTTGCCGATGATGCCGTGCAGCGGCAACGAGCTGCCGAGCTTCATGACGCGCGTGCCGGCTTCTTCCCAATGCTCCAGCATATCCTCCGGGTAGCCGTCCTTCTCGATCAGACGCCGGCGGCCCTCGGCGCCGCTATAGGTGCGGGCGATCGCGATCAAACCTTTCGCCAGGTAAGCGGTCGCCTCGTCCCATGACATCCTGACAAAGCCGTCGGTTCCGCGTGCGTCGAACTTGTACTTGGTCCGCAAAGCAGGGTCGTCGGAGAGCGAAGGAAAGCCGTCGTCCGCCCACTGTTTCCAGCCCGTGCGGATCATCGGCCCTTTGGCCCGGTATGGCCCGTAGACGCGCCGATGCGTAGTGAAACCCTTGAGGCACATGCGCGGGTTCCAGGCCGCCGTCGCCTGATTGCCGTAGAGATCCTTGTAGCGCTGGTGGTCGTAGTTCTGTTCGAGCCGCGTGACGACGCCGTTGCGCATGAACGCGCGCACGCGACACATGTGCGTATCGTTGGGTGCGCAGATGAAAGTGAAGCTGTTGTCGTAGGCGTA
>CAUJKI010000076.1 GCA_963205015.1 Pseudomonadota bacterium | reverse complement strand
CGGCGAGCTCGCGCAAGCGTTCCCGCCGTTTGGCGTTCGCCGGGCTATCGTATGGTCCTCCAGATGGACGGTCGGCTGAGGCGTCCTGCTGCAACAGATATCCGCCCCCGAGCGGTGACCAAGCCAACACTGGCATCTGTGCGGCGCCGTACCAGATACGTGCTTCCGCACCCTTGTCGCCGGTGATGCTGAGACAACCAGGCCATGGTGCGGCGACCATCTCGGCCAAACTCAGATGAGGACTGCTGGCCACGAAAGGCGTGAGGCCACGCTCAGCGGCATAGATGTTTGCCTCTTCTATGCGCGTATGAGACCAGTTCGATGCACCTAGAGCGGCCACCTTCCCCGCCTGCACGAAAGAGTGCAGCGTCTCCATGATCGGCCCAACGCCAATATCTGGATCGTCACGATGCAGCATGTACAGGTCGACGTACTCGACGCCCAGACAGCGTAGCGTTCGATGGAGGTCTTCGGTCAGTGCTTCAGGTCGTACGCGGCTCGCCCCGCTCCCATCCGGGTGTCCTCCCTTTCCGATCACGACAACCCGGTCGCGGACACGTCGAGCGCGTATCCACTTCCCGAGAATGTTCTCGCTCAGTCCCTCGCCGTAAACCCGAGCAGTATCGAAGGCGTTGCACCCAGCCTCATGCGCGGCATCGAGCAATGCCTCTGCCGCCGCCGCTCTCGGAAGGCTCCAGCGTCTGTACAAACGATAGAAGTGTCCGGTTCCCAGCACGATCGGGGGAAGAGCGGACATCGGAGAGCTCGGCATCTTCGGCTTATGGCGCCCCGCGAAGCTCGCGCGTACAGCCGATTTCACCACGTCCTTCACTAACGGTCCCAGCATGCATACGTCCTTCGCGGAGGGCGAAAGCCAAGCGTTTCAGAGCCCAGCCACAGCCTCGTGCAATGAAATCTCATAAAAACGCGCCCCATCCCATGATGCCGGTGGCGTTAAGAACGCCGATCATGATCAGAGCTCGAGGTTTGCCCGAACCCCCATCAAATCGCTGCAATGCGCCGTGGCTTCTCCAGGGATCATCGCTGATCGCAGCGAGTGTTTCCAGGTTCATGTACTGGGCTCGGGCTAGCACGATGCTTGAACGCGTCTGCAAAGTTAAAATTATCTGTTTATCAGGGTTTTATCTGCGGTGGCGGAAGCCGGGGGGCATGGCTGCGGTTCGCAGCGCGACGTGCGGCTATCGGCGTGCGGGAATGGCTGGGGCGGGAGGGTTCGAACCTCCGCATGGCGGAATCAAAATCCGGCCGGTCTCAGCCTCATTCAACACCTTAGCTGTCAAACTACCCTTTTTCGGCCTTCGGGAAATCAAGGGCTTACGGGCGCATTGTAAAGCGCCCTGGCCCGTCTCGGAGCCGGGCTATGACAGTAGGATGCCGACCCACCTTCGCGCCGGTGCCGCTACGCGCGTACCGGGATAAAACGCTGACGGCGATCGACCTTCGCGTGCTCGCTGCCATCGCGGTGCACGACCGATTCAACGGGAACGACCAAGCGTGTTGGGCCTCGAATAAGCGGCTGGCCGAGGTCGGCGGCTGCCATGTCAAATCGGTGCCCCGAAGCATCGGCCGCCTCATAAAGGCGGGGTACCTGCGCGACCTTAGCGCCAAGCCCGGCCGACAGCGCAGCCGCAGCCGCTTCCTGACGGTCATCTACACCGAGGCCGACGCGCAGTCGATGGAGTCGAAGGAGCGGCCGACAGCCCCATCTGAGGCCGCCGAGACCGAGCCGGCGCTACCTATGGATGCACCCGTTCGGGCGCCGGCGCCGCCTCCAAGTCAGCGGGGCGGTTACCTTGAAGGTAACAGCCAGGTTACCCAAAGAGAGAAGAGAAGATATTCCGCTGAAGCGGAGCGGGGCTTTCGAGGGGCGCCTGGGGCACGCGCAGGGCCTCCACAACCTCTGACTGAGGCGCTCCGAGAGAAGCGCGAGGCGGAACGATGGCTCGCTGAGCGATTGGCTGAGCAACACGGGGGAGACCTCAGCGCAGGCTATGCGATCCTGGCCAAGACGCCGAATGCGCCTCGATGGAGGCGCCCATGACGTGGCGTCGACCGAAGTCCGACCGCACGGCGAAGCAGGCCAAGCATCGTCGCAAGAAGCAATCCCGCGAGCACCGCTCCGAGCATTGGCTGCACCGGCACGAGGCCGAGCGAGAGGAAGCGGAAGAAGCGATGGCCCGCCGCATGTCCGAGGATGATCGCCGTGTCTAGCTCGATCTACTCGACCAGGCGCTGGCGCAAGCTGCGCGCCGCAAAGCTCGCCCTGCAGCCGCTATGCGAGCCGTGCTCGAGGCGCGGCAAGCTGGTGCCGGCGTACTCGGTCGATCACATCAAGGCCATCGCAGCGGGCGGCGATCCATATCCTGCCCTCGATGGCCTGATGAGCATGTGCGTGTCGTGCCACTCGATCAAGACGAACGCGCGCGACAATCCGCACGCCTTCGGCAAGGGGTGGAAGGCTGCCTTCAAAGGCTGCGATCTCGATGGGCGCCCGCTCGATCCCGATCATCCCTTCCTTGCAAGCTCGGAGGGATAGGGGGATCGATCGCTGGCTCGATCGGACGCGGGACCGGCGGCGGGAACCGCGAATTCAGTAAGTTCGGATTTTCCAAGGAAACTCAATGGGGACGCGCGGTCCGGGGGCGAGAAAAAGTTTAGCGCCAGTGCAGCCAGGTGGCCCGCAGGGAACGCTCGGTTTCATTGATGAAGCCGAGCAGGCCAACAAGAAGCCGCCGGCGTGGGAAGCTGCAGGGCTCACGCGCAGCGAGCGCGTGATCGCCTTCATCGAGAGCCTGACGATCACCGCCGGCCCGCTCGCCGGCACGAAGCTCGTCGTGCGCGACTGGCAGCGCAGCTTCATCCGCGATCTCTACGATCCAGTCGCCGAGGACGGCGCGCGGCTGGTGCGCACCGCGATCCTCTCCATGGCGAGGAAGAACGGCAAGACGGGCCTACTCGCGGGCCTCGCGCTCGCGCACCTGGTCGGACCTGAAGCCGAATCGCGAGGACAGGTCATCTCGTGTGCCGTCGACCGCAAGCAGGCCGCCATCCTCTTCGACGAGATGGTCGCGATGCTGCTTCGTCACGAGGACTTGGCGCCCCGCGTGAACATCCTCGCGACGCAGAAGAAGATCGTCGATGCCGTGACCGGCTCGATCTACATGGCCATGTCGGCCGACTTCCGCAGTATCCACGGCCTGTCGCCGACCTTCCTCGTCTACGACGAGTGCGCTCAGAGCCGC
This sequence comes from Pseudomonadota bacterium, assembly GCA_963205015.1. Taxonomy (GTDB): domain Bacteria; phylum Pseudomonadota; class Alphaproteobacteria; order Rhizobiales; family Hyphomicrobiaceae. Next base: position 3,953 of record CAUJKI010000076.1, on the reverse strand, counting down.
GATCGGCGCCTCTGGGATGCCGTCTCGACCGCCGGCGGCGCGCGTGCCGAGCCGCTGAAGGTCCTCATCAGCACCCAGGCCGACAACGATCTGCACTGGTTTAGCCAGATGATCGACTACGGCATCGACGTGCTCGAGCGCCGCATCAAGGACCCGACCTTCCTGCTGCGGCTCTACGCGGCGCCGGACAAGGCGGACCCGTGGGACATCGAGACCTGGCGCCTCGGAAACCCCGCCCTGGACGACTTCCGCTCGCTCGCCGACATGACGGAGCTCGCCGAGCGCGCGCGCCGCATCCCCTCTTTCGAGGCCAGCTTCCGCAACCTCAACCTCAACCAGCGCATCGACGCGAACGAGCGCTTCATCCCGGCCGTCGAATGGGACGCCTGCGCCGGCACCGTCGATCGCGACGAGCTGATCGGCCGCGAGTGCTATGCCGGTCTCGATCTCGGCAGCACATCCGACCTGACGGCCCTCGTGCTCGTGTTCCCCGACAAGGTCGGCGGCTTCGATGTGCTGCCGTTCTTCTGGTGCCCGAAGGACAAGCTGAAGGAGCGCGAGGACGTCGCTGGCGTGCCATACTGGAGTTGGTCGCAGCGCGGTCACATCGAGGCGACGCCAGGTCGCGCGACGGATCATGCCTACGTCGTGCGCCGCATTGGCGAGCTCACGAGCGACTTCCGCATCAAGGGCGTCGCCTACGACCGCTGGCGCATCGATGCTTTCAAGCGGGATCTCGGCAACGAGGGCGTAGACGTGAAGCTGGTCGAATGGGGGCAGGGCTTCAAGGACATGGGCCCGGCTGTCGATGCGCTCGAGGGCCTGGTGCTGCAGCGGAAGCTGCGCCACGGCGCGCATCCGGTGATGACCTGGTGCTGCTCGAATGTCATCGTTGCTCGAGATCCCGCCGGCAATCGCAAGCTCGACAAGGAGCGCTCGCGTGAGAAGATCGACGGCGTCGTCGCGCTGACCATGGCGCTTGGCCTGGCGCGGCGGTTCGAGGAAGAGCAGGAGTTCCGGCCGGCGTGCCTCTCAGCGGGCCCGCTTGTTCTTCGGCGTTGAGGGCATCACCACGATGCCCGAGACATCCCGAAGACGCCCTGCAGAGAAGGTTCGAACCCTCTCTTCGTCAGCCAAACGTAGAAGCGCAGATGCCACCCTGGCGGGATGAAGTCCGCCTCAACCCAGCGGTCGACCGCTGCGGTCGTGATACAGCATCTCTCCGCGACGACGTCCCGCCCGCCCATGGCATCGATGGCTTGAGAGATCGTCGTGATTCGCTTCGGCTTGATCATACGCAACTCTCCCATTTCCAGCCCTCAACGGGACCGCTTCTTGGACGATGACGCCTTCGCGCGCTCGACGTGCTCCTCGAGGGCCAGCTCCACATAGCTCGACAACGGACGCCGATCCGCCTGCGCAAGGGCCTCCAATGCAGACTTGAGATCGGGTTTGATGCGGATGGATAGCGGCGCGGTCTTCTTCATGCGTGGGAATGTATGCAATTGTGATTGACTGGGCAAGCTATTCCTTGTATGTAAATGTGCGTATTTGAGTTTTTGGGAGGTTTCGATGGGCAAGAAATCGCGGAAGAAGGGCAAGCGGCTTCCCCACTTCAAGGCCGTGAAGCTCCCGGATCTTGGCACGAATTCGGAGTGGGCGATCAACAACCTGCCGGCAGTGCGAATGGCACAGGTGATCGTCGGCAAGAGCGAAGACGAGCTCGAGGTTATCGTACGCAGGTTCTTAGATAACGATGAGGATGGCGTCGACCTTCTGGTCAAGCTGCTTAAGGAATTCGATCGCGTTAGGGATCACCTCAAAGGCATTCGCGAGGTTGTACAAATGGCCGATGCCCGCGTGATGGTGACCGTCGCTCGCATCGATCAGAAGGAAAGCGCTCACTAGTGAAGCGGCCCCGCTCGGTGTTGGAAGCACCGGGCGAGGCCTGATCAACCCCCTTGGTCTATCAAGGAGATCGACTATGACGACCCGTACCACCGTGCGGTCCTGGCCGGCAATGGCCCTGGCCGCCGTCTTCCTGGCGGGCACGAGCTTCGTGCTCTTCCAGGACCTTCTCGACGGCGCCCGCCTCACCACGGGCCACGTCCTCACCGCCCTGGCGCTGATCGCCGCCACGGCCGCCGGCCACCAGATCATCAGCATGTTCCGCGCCCGGCGCCTCGGCGTCGCGCTCGGCATGGTGCTGTTGACCGCGGCCGCCCTGTCCTACGTCGCGGTCATGTCGGGAGCTCGCAATGCCGAGCAGCTCGCGCAGAAGGCCGAGCGCATCGACGGCAGCAATGCCGTCCGCGCCGAGATCGTGGCCGAGCGGAAGAAAGCCCAGGCCATGCTCGACCAGGCGCGAGCCGACATCGCGAAGGAATGTGCTTCCGGCGAGGGCTCGCGCTGCCGCGGCAGGCGGGCGACGGAGGCGGTCTACTCGGCGGCTGCCGCCGGGCACGATGCGCGCCTCGCGGCCCTGGCGCCGCCGGCGACGCCCAATGCCGGGTACAAGGCCGCGGCCGAGGCGATCGCCCTGACTGGCCTCACCAGCCGTTCCCAGGACGAGCTCGAGCGGGCGCTGATCGTCCTGCTGCCGTGGCTCGCGGTGCTGATCTCGGAGCTCGGGACGATCGTCTTCCTCAGTTCCGCGCTTGGGCACCAGTCCCACCCGGTTCCGGCCCCGGAACCGCGCGAAACCGAGGTGGAACCAGACCCGGAACCGGGCCATCGCGCCGAGGTCATTTCGTGGGTCCGCGAGTTCCGCAGGCGCCACGGCCGGAACCCGCAGATACCGGAGCTGCAGGCCCGCTTTCGTTGCCCCAAGACGACGGCTTGGCGGCGGATCAAAGCGGCGTGAGAATGGCGAGCCCGGCCTATACTGGCCGGGCTCACATCGCGTTGGAGGGACGAATGTTTAAGGCTGGAGAAGTCTACGAAATTCAGGTCGCCGAGTTTGGGCCGGATGGCATCGGCTCCACGCGCGGCATCTATCGCATCGCCGAATTCAAGGGCACGCTCCTCAAGGTCACGAACTCCTACGATGGCAAGGACGCGGAGATCATCAACGTCGCCTCCCCTTACTTCTTGAGCGCGAAGCTCCAACCGAGGGAGAAGTCCCGACCGCGTGGTCGCGCCAAGAAGAAAGACGAGTTCTTCGACGACTGAGCTCAAGTTCCGACGGCGCAGCGCATCGCGCTGCGCCTATCCGCCGGTCCCTTATCCACAGTCGGGTTGACAGCAGCGAGGTCGCGGCGCATATGCGAAAACGCACCGCAGAGGTGCGCTTTGGAGGCGCTCATGCAACAAACTGTTCTGGAGCCGCGCTACACACCAGCGGCGGCCGCCGACCTAGCCGGCGTGGGCCGCGTAGCGCTCCAACGGTGGTGTGACCGGGCGGCGTTTGTTGTCGCGCGCGCCGACAATCCCGCCGGGTGGCGCCGGTACGCGTTGTGGGACGTCGCGCGCCTGGCCATCGTCGAGGCCCTGAGGGGCTACGGCCTAACGGTCGCCGGCGCCGCCGACGTCGTCGACACCGAACTGGGCTGGCGCGTCACCAACCTGGCTGCCACCGGCCACGGCGACCCGGACACGGTCGCCGCCGCGCTGCGCAACACCGCGTTGGTCGTGTACCGGTCCGACGGTCCCCACGGTGTCGGTTGGGACACGGTCGACACCGTGCCGGTCGACGCGGACCCCCGCGTCGCCGACCTGACGTCGTACGTCGTGGTCCGGGTCGGACCGATCGTCCGCCACGTTTTCGACGCGGCGGCGGCCGGCGCTCGACGCAAACCGGTAGATACCGAACTCGAGCGGCGCGCGCGGCGGAAACAGGACGCGTTTTAGCGGTGGCGTTTCAGGGGTCGCGCGGTCCGACCCAGCAAACCAATCCCCGTCCGTGCCACCGGCCCTTGCCAGGGTTCATGGCGGAAACGGGGCGCGACCGTAAA
>CAUJKI010000075.1 GCA_963205015.1 Pseudomonadota bacterium | reverse complement strand
CTTGCGCGCGACGCATGAGGGCGCTGCCGACGCGGCGCGCGTAGAACTGCTCGAAGCTCAGCTTGAAGGAGCGCTGATTGCGGTCGAGACGAATGACCGTCGGGTCGTAGGAGACGCCGGCGAGCGCGCGCTCGATGGCGTTCTGCGAAATGCCCTGCCTCGCCGCCTGTCCTTTGATGGCCGAGAGCCAGCGGCCGAAGCCTTCCGGTCCGTTGCCGCAGGACTGGGCGATCGCGGTGCCCGGCACCGCAGCGAGAAGGCTCAGGAGCAGCACGCCGCGTGCGACGGTCCTTCCTGCGACGGTTGTGTGATCCCTCATGCTGTCGTCGCTCCCTGATCGTTGGCGCGAAATAACTATGCGCACATCGGGACGCGTGCTTAGCACGGCTTGCCAACACGGCAAATTTTGCATGAGGCGAGGGGGTGGGTGCCGGTCAGGCGGCCTCGGCCGAGCGGGCGGGCGTGATGTCGCCTTCCCAGGCGAGCGGCCATGTTGCGACGTAGTCGTTGCCGCGCACCGAGCCCGTCACCGCGAACGTGCCGCTCCGGCGCAGCTCCATCCAGCGATCGTTGTTCACGGTGCCGAAACCGACGCCGCCGAATTCGGCGCCGTCCTTGTAGAGCACGAGCTGGAAGGACTTGTAGCCGAGCTCAGGCACGTCGGTGGCGCGCTGGATCTTGAGCGTGCCGTTCGCGCGGGCCTCGGCGAAGCCGGCGAGCTTGAAGATGCCGCTGCGCGACATGCGGACAAGAGCCTGCTGCTCGAAGGCGGCATCGTCGAGGACCGCCGGCTTCTGCAGAGCCCAGTTGTCGGCGCCGAGCGTTTCGAGCCAGGCGGCCTTTTCGGCCGGAATCCCGGCGCGGGCGAAGGCGTCGCTGAATTTGCTGGTGCCGGCGGGTGCGGTGGGCACACGCGAGTTGAGACCAAGGAGCGCGTCGGCAGCGGACGGCGAGACGACCGGGCGCGAGATGCCGGGGAGCACTTGCGTCGAGCCGGGTGCCGTCGACGACGCACTCGTGGAGGGCGTCGGCGCCAGCGCCTGGAGCGCGGCAAGTCCGGCAGAGATCGATGGGCCGACGATATTCATGGACGAGACCTCAAACCTCTCAGCGGAGGCGTGTGACGAAACAGTCGACACGCTGGCGCCTGAGCGCGGTGCATGTCTGGGCGGCGGGACCGGCGTCGAGACCGGAAAAGCGGGCGCGGTAGAGCGTGCGCGCGCCTTGCGCGACAGGCTCGGTGAGATCGGTGGCAGTGGAAAGCAATCCGCCGACCGTCTGGCGAACCTCGCGCAGGCGGGCTTCAGCCTCGGCGGCTGTTGGGAAGGCACCGACCTGGATGGCGTAGTCGCCATGACTCATGGCGCCGGCGTAGGAGGGTGGGGCGTAGGCCCGTGGCGTGGCGGCGGCGAGCGTCGTGGTTGCCGGTGCGCCCTGTTCGGCCGCATAGATGGCGGGATGGCCGTTGTCGAGGCGGCGTGCCTGGGCATCGAGCGTCGAGGGCCGGGCGCCGCGCCCCTCGTCCGCCATGACGTACTGGCGCGACGGCATCTCAGCGACGGGCTGGGCGACCGGCCGAGCCGCCGGCGCGGCGTGATACCACTGGCTGGCGCCCGGCGGCGGCGCGACGGAGACCGTGCGCACGCGCGCCATCTGGATGGGCGGCTCGTTGCTTGCAAGGGCAGGCGGCGTCGCGGGCCGGATCGGCTCGACGAGCTGCGGTACAGGCGCCGGTGCGGCGGCCACTTCTTGCGGTGCGGGGCGGGTGGAGGGTCGGACGGCACGGCGAGGGGCCGGTGCCGGTTCGGCGCGTGCGACGAGCGCGGGACGGCGCGACTTGGTCGTGCTCGCACGCGGGAGGTTGCGCGTGAGCAGCCACCTCATTTCGGCGTTACGCGCGGCCGCTGTACGCCCGCCCATGACGACCGCGACCACGTGCTTGCCGTCGCGGCGGACGGACGCCGAGAGATTGAAGCCGGAGGCACGTGTGTAGCCGGTCTTGATGCCTTCCATGCCCTCGAAGGAGCCGAGCATGGTGTTGTGATTGCGGTAGGTGGCGCCGGCATAGTTGAACTGGCGCGTCGCAAACACGCGGGCGTGCTGCGGGAAGTGATCGTAGAGGGCCAGCGAGAGCGTGAGGATGTCACGCGCGGACGTCACCTGCTCGGGGTCGGGCAAGCCATGCGCATTGCGGAAAGTCGTCGCGCGCATGCCGAGCTGGCGGGCCTTGGCCGTCATGGCACGGGCGAACGCGGCCTCGCTGCCGGAGATGTGCTCGGCAATGGCCACCGCGACGTCGTTCGCCGACTTCGTGACGAGTGCGCGGATCGCGGCACCGAGCGGGATCGTGTCGCCGGGATCGAGATCCAGCTTCGAGGGCGGCACGGCGGCTGCCTGGGCCGAGACCCTGATCGGCGTCGAGGCATTAAGGCGGCCGGCCTCGATTTGCTCGAACACGAGGTAGAGCGTCATCATCTTGGTGAGCGAGGCGGGAAAGCGCGGGGCATCGGCGTCATCCGCGTGCAGGACCCGGCCGGTATTTGCATCGACAACAAGCGACGCATGCCGGCTGTCGGCGCGCCCTTCTGTCGCACCGGCCGCCGTGAGACAGCAGATCAAAATTGCCATGCCGGCGAGGCGACCCCCCCAGCCTGCTCTTGAGCGCATCACCGCAAACCCGATTTTTTCGCGCTCATGGAGCGCGTTTGGCTTCCCCGGCCGCACGTCAATCGTCGGCCCGAGAAGCCGCCCCTCACTCGGAAGTCCTTATGGGAACACCGTTTTGGGGCGCTAATTGGGCGCGGGATCTGGACCGTCGGGGAGCACCTTAACGCAGCCGGCCTTGCGTCCCGTGAAGCAAGAGATGAAAATTTTATCGAAGTTTTATCGACCATTGGCCGGCGGATGAGCGGCCGTTCATGCTGCATCGCAATATTGTGGTTGACATATTTGTGCAGCGCACCTAAATCTCGGTGCATCGCAAGAGACGCGCGGCCTGTCTCTGCGTCTGAGAAATTACCAAAAGCAGCATCCCCGCTGGTTCGAAGGACTGACCCCCATGATCAAATCATTTGAAGACCTCCAGAAGCTCGGCCAAGCCAACACCGATACGGCCATGCGCCTCGTCGGCGAGTGGAGCAAGGGCTGGCAGACCATCGCGACCGAGATGACCGACTACTCGAAGCGCTCCTTCGAGGAAGGCACCGCGACGTTCGAGAAGCTGCTCTCGGCGAAGACCATCGAGCAGGCTTTCGAGATCCAGTCGAGCTTCGCCAAGCGGGCGTACGATGACTACGTCCAGCAGATGTCGAAGATCGGCTCCTTCTATTCTGAGATCGCGAAGGAAGCCTACAAGCCGGTCGAGAAGGCGCTGGCCGCGCGCCGCTGATCCGGCCGCCGACCGCAGACACTCTTTCTCCGACAAAAAAGCCCACGACGATGCCCGCATCGTCGTGGGCTTTTTTATTGCTATAATTCAATGAACTGCTTATTGCGCCTCGGCAATCGTCTTGCGACTCAATGACTTCCTTCCAGCCGCGGCATCGCGTGCGGCTTGTTCACCGTCCGCGACTGGGGCATTCATGACGCCTGAAGACGAGGCAAATCCCAGCTTGCGCAATGTCAAGAATGCGCCGCGCAGGCAGGCTAGGGCTTGTAGCGGCACTGCGCGCGGCGCGTGTCGCAACCGAGCGTAAGGGGAGCGAGCGTGGCAAGAAGGACGCGAGAGGGGCGCCAGGCGGAGGCCAATTTCCTGCATGAGGACCGCTCGTCGGCCGATGGCGCGCGCCGGTCCCTGCGGCCGCTTCTTGCCCTGAGGTCCTATATTCTTCGCTTTCCCGGCATGCTGGCACTGGCCGGCCTCGCCATGGTGGTCTCCGCGCTCGCCATGCTGTCGGTGCCGCTGGCCGTGCGCCGGATGATCGATTTCGGCTTCACGGGCGGCGACGGCGGCTTCATCGACCGCTATTTCGCGGTCCTGGTGCTGATCGGCGCAC
>CAUJKI010000074.1 GCA_963205015.1 Pseudomonadota bacterium | reverse complement strand
CCTCGGAGTTGCATCAGCGCCGTCCACGCCTTTGAGCAGGACCATGCGGACATTGGGAAGGCCGTCACGGTCCACGGTCGCGAGCGCCATGGCATTGGGATCGTTCGGCTCATGCCCTTCGGCCTCACCAAGCCATTGCGCGAACAAGGCAAATGGCTCGTCCGAAGCCGTGAAGTCACCCGCTGCCGCGGGCTTGTGCTCATTGTTGTCCGACATTGCTCAGCCCATCCTGCCCGCTGGAGCGGGCGAAATTTCCACAGCATGTGTGGCACGTACGTCAACGCCGCCTTAACCAAGACACGTCAAGCTGCAACAGTCTGTTCCGTTCTCACGGATCGCCTGCGTAACCTCTAGTCGAGTTCCGTACCATGCGTCCATTCCCCGGCCGGCTGGCTTTTGCGCTGGCGCTGTCCGCGAGCGTCCTGCTCGGCGCTATTCTGTTCCTCGCACCGGCCGGCGTCCATGCGACGGACAAGGCGCCCCCGCAGCAGCCCGACGCGGCGACCTGCACCTGTCCCGACAGCGAGAATACAAAGCCCTGGCCGCGCCCTAAGTTTGCCGACGCCATGCCGTCGGATGCGATACCGGGCCTCGACACTGGCGACCGGATCGCCACGCTCGAGGCTGTGCACACGGCTCTCAGCGAGCTTGGGGACGGGGCCTCGTACGTCTGGCACCGGCGCAATGGCCGCCTCTCCGGCGTCATCAGCCCAACCGCCTCCTTCAAGGACGCTGGCGGCCGCGTGTGCCGCCATATCGTCATGACGCTTTCCGCCGGCCAGCGCACGGCCCGCACGGAAGGTATCGCCTGCCGCATGATCGACAGATCCTGGCGTCTCGAGGGCTGACGGGCGCCTGCTTGCAGGATCTGTCTCCCCTGCACGTCACGTGGCTGGCGCGATAAGCCAGCGCTGATATTCTCGAGTTCTGTCGGCCGGCCTCCTGAGCAGCTCATCACTGACCGGACTGATGCAGAACGCCGCATGGCCGCCCGCGCCATGGCGGCATCGAGGGGCTGCGCTCCTCAAGCAGCGGGCCGGGGCGGAACAGGCAAAGCGAGGCTCAAGTGTCGATCGGGCTGTGGGCGGTATTCACCGTGGTGGCGGCGTTCGGCCAGACCCTGCGCAACGCCATGCAGAAGGAGCTGACGGCGACGCTCGGCACGGTCGGGGCGACGCACGTGCGCTTCCTGTTTGGACTGCCCTTCGCGCTCGTGTTCCTGACCGTGGTGCTGGCCACAACGGGCTATGCCTTCCCGGCGCTCAACAACCGCATGATCGTCTGGACGATCCTCGGCGCCGGCGCCCAGATCGCAGCGACGGCAATGCTGCTCGCCGCCCTCAAGCAGAAATCGTTCGTGGTGACGACGGCGCTGATCAAGATCGAGCCGGTGCATGTCGCGCTCTTCGGCCTCGTCTTCCTCGGCGATGCGCTGAGCGTGCCCCTCATCGTCGCGATCCTCATCGCCTGCTCGGGCGTGCTTCTCATGTCATGGCCGAAGGATCAGGCCTCGGCCGTTGCCGACGGCGGCTGGCAACCGGCGCTGCTCGGGCTCGCGGCGGGTGCCATGTTCGGCGTCTCGGCGATCGGCTATCGCGGTGGCATCCTGGCGCTCGAACACCCGAACTTCGTCGTCGCGGCGACGACGACGCTGGCGATCGGCCTCGTCATGCAGACGACCGCGCTCACTACTTATCTGTGGCTCTTCGAGCGCGATCGCCTCATGGCGATCTTCCGCGCCTGGCGGCCGTCGATCGTGGCCGGCTTCATGGGCGCCTTCGCCTCGCAGATGTGGTTCCTCGCCTTCGCGCTCGAGACCGCCGCCAAGGTCCGCACGCTGGCGCTCGTCGAGATCTTCTTCGCACAGATCGTCGCACGCAGCATGTTCAAGCAGGGCCTCGCCTCGCGTGAAGGGCTCGGCATTGCCCTTGTCGTGATCGGCGTGATCATCCTGCTCAACGTCTGACCACGAGCAGCCGGCCGCATCGTCGCCGCCACATTTCCTCCCCGCGCTGCCCCAACTCGTGCCGCAAACCTTGGTCAGTTTGGCGGTGATGGTCAGCGTGAACCTGGGGGTAACGCTCCATTAATACTAAGCGCCTAATAAGCTTAACGGGAAACCGTGGGCGCGGTGTCGGGGGTGTTGCGTCGCGTAGCCGGTTTGTATCGGTCGCGTAGCCGAGTTGGGTGTCTAATGTCGTTTCGTGCGTCTGTTGGCGTTCTCGCCACCGTTTTGCTCCTGCCGGGCACAGGCCTTGCTGCAGAGAGCCTTCCTCCCATCAAGGTCACGCCGTCGAATGCGGTGCCGGAGTGCGTGACACCCGGCCGCCTGATGGCCTTCCTCAGGGACCGCAATCCGCGTCTCGGTCCCCAGCACCAGAAGATTGCCGTCGAGTACATGCGCCATGGCGAGGCGCTCGGCATGCGCTGGGACTATGCTTTCTTCCAGATGGTCATCGAGACGGGCTATCTCACCTTCGAGCGTGAGAAGGGCCGGCAGGGCAATGTCCGCCCGCACCAGAACAACTTCGCCGGCCTCGGCGCCACCGGGCGCGGCGTATCGGGCGAAGCCTTCCCCGATGTGTCGACGGGCGTCCTCGCCCATCTCCAGCATGTGCTCATGTACACGGGCGAGCCCATTGATGCGCCGGTCGCCGAGCGCACCCAGAAAGTCATCGAGTGGAAGGTGCTCGATAACTGGCGCAACGGCATCAAGAGCCCGATGACGTTCGCCCATCTCGCCGAGAAGTGGGCGAACAGCAAGGCCTATGGCGCGATGATCGCCAAACACGCAGAGATCTTCGCCGAGCACTTCTGCAATACACCGGATCCGGCGCCCGAACTTCTCGCCGAAGCACGCCCCGAGTCGCGCGATGGCGTCCGTAGCCGTACCGCGACCGCACCGCCCGAGGAGCCCGCAGCCCAGCGCACGACCACGCGCCCGGCCGTTTCGGGTCGTGAGCTTGCCCAGCGCGCCGTGGAAGAAGCCCACACCCGCGGCGAGACGCGCCGCAGCAGCCTCGGCGGCGCCGGCCTCGGCGCACTTGCTACTGAGGGTGAGGCCCCTGCGGCGGTTACACCGACACTCGAGACGGCCTCGCTCGGTGCTGGAGTCCGCATCAACCCGCAGCCGCCGGCAAATGCACAGCCGAGCGAGCCCACCTCGCCGCTTTCGCCACTCATGCAGGCGGCCTCGACGGTCGGCAGCATGCTCAAGAGCATGACGCAGCCGCCGCCGGCACCGCCCGCGCCGCCAGCGAAGACGACGTGCCGCGTGTGGACCGCGAGCTATGGCGGAACCAAAGCCATTCTGATCAAAGCGCCGACGCCGGAGGGCGTGAGTTTCACCGTCCTCGACGTGAACGAGGGCGCGGAGAAGCGTGAGGCCGCCGCCTACATCGCCGCCTATGCCAAGGGCGGTCAAATCGAGAGCACATTCACGAGCCAGATTCAGGCGCTGGAAAAGGCCTTCGAGCTCTGCCCGGAAGGTTGAGCGGAAGGAACGAGGCCAGGGCCTTACGACAATGAGGGAGCGGTTGGTGGGGGAGCGGACGTCAGAAGCCGCGCAACCGTCCAAGACCGCACTTTGAGATGACGGGGGATAGTTACCGAATGCGTGCGCGCACACGCTCTATGACAGGGCGGCGAGCCTTGTTCGCCATCCTGCTCGGCATCCCGGCAGCGCTCGCCGCCGCGGCGGCCACGGCCGTACCAGCGGCCGCGCTTCCCGAGATCCGCACGCATGAGCGCAATCGTGTACCGGCCTGCGTGACGCCGGAGCGGCTGATGCAGTACCTCGAGCGGCGCAATCAGAGGCTCGCGCCCCAGTTCAGGACGATCGCCCGCTACTATAAGGCCCATGGCGAGCGCTACCGCGTGCGCTGGGACTATGCCTTCTACCAGATGCTGATCGAAACAAACTTCCTCACCTACCGCGCACCCGGCGGCAAGTGGGGCGACGTCCGGCCGAGCCAGAACAATTTCGCCGGCATCGGCGCGACCGGCGGCGGTGTGCCGGGCGACCGCTATCCCGATGTGTCGACCGGCGTCCTCGCGCAGATCCAGCACCTCGTTGCCTACTCGGGCGAGCTGGTCGAGCGGCCCGTCGCTCCGCGCACGCGAGAAGTCCAATGCAAAGTGGTCGAGCTTTCGCGCGCGATCGGCCGTCCCGTGACCTGGCGTGATCTCGCGGGGCGCTGGGCGGTCGACAAGAAGTACGGTGCGACCATTGCCTCGGTTGCCGAACGTTTTCACGAGCAGTTCTGTGACGGCGCGCCCGAAATGCAGATCGCAGCGACAGAACGCAGCGCGCCACAGCGGCAGGCTCAAGCCAGCCGCGCAGCGCCACCGCCTGCCCAGACCTCGCAGAAGGGTCGCGCGCTCCCACGCGGGCGTGCGCTCCCGGCCGATGAGATCCTCGTCGTGAACGACGACGAGGAACCCGCGCGGGCGACCAATGTCCGCACGGCGGCGATGACAGGCGCGCCGCAGGCCGGATCCCAGGCCACAGCGGCGGCAGCGCCTCCCCGCCCGCTTGTGCAGACACCGATGACGGCCGAGCGTCCGCGCGTGTGCAAAGTCTGGACGGCGAGTTACGGAGGCAGCCGCAATGTCCTCATCCAGACGATCGTCGGCGAGGAGCTGCACCTGACCGCGCTCCAGGTTCTCGACGGCCAGGAGGAGGAGCTCGCGGCGACCTTCATCGAAACCCACGCCGTCGGCGGCACCCGCATCAGCGGCGCATTCCCGAGCCGCGAGGCGGCGCTCACTCGCGCCTTCGACCTCTGCCCGCAAGCCGCACGATTGCAGCGCTGAGGCGCGCCCCTCGCGCGCCATCCCGCAAAACCCGATCCCAGTTGAAGGTCGAACGTCAGTTCGTCACGACGAGGCAGTCGTAGCCTTGGGGACGGAGCTGATCGCACAGCGCCTTCGGCTCGTTCATGTTCGCATAGGGACCAAGGCGCACGCGGTAGAAGGTGCCCATGCCACCGAAGACGGTCTCATCGATCTCGAGCTGCCGGCGCCCGACCGCGCCTGCGTGCTCCTTGCGCACGCGTGCGGCGACGGCATCAGCCTCCTTGCGGCTGCGGACGGTCGCAATCTGAAGCCGGAACGCGCCCCTCGGCACCGCGCTCGTCGCGATGGGTGCCGCATCCTTGCTGGCCTTCGAAGCCGCCGGCTTTTCCGTCGTAACCCACTGCTCCGCGCGGGGGCGCGATTGCGACTTGCCGCCTGCATCGCCGGAGGGGGCCGGTGTCGCGGATGGCGTCCCGGTGAAAAGTCCGGTGAAGAAAGAGCCGAGGCCGCCGCCGGATGCGGGCTGCCGATTGCCAGAAGGCGTGGCCTCCGGTGCCGGTGGCGCGGCCGGCGCAGCGCTCACCTGCTGCTGGCGCGGCGCCGCTGGACGCGCGCGCTCTTTCGCATCGATCGTCGTTGCACTCTGCCAGCTCGACGTCGCAGGCCCCCCAGACGACGTGGCGGCGGGCGCGGGTGCTGGCTCGGCGGCCGGTGCAGTCGGCTTAAAGCTCCGCGTGAAGCCCGCTTCCGACAGATCCTCGGCCATGGAACGCGGCGCCGCTGCCGTGCGTGTCCGCACCGCTGTCTCGGGCGTCGCGGCGACGCTCGGCGCAGGCGCCGATCGCGGCGCGGCCCCCCCACCGTCGCTCGACGCGGGCGCGGCGACGCCGACCTCGCGCGAGACCTCGCCACGCGCATTGAGCGCGGCGGCACGATCCTTCTCGTTCAGGCCGTCCTTGAGCCAGACGGCGCTGGTGAGATCGGCAATGGCCTGGGCCGGGCGGCCCTTCTTGCGATGGGCGAGACCGCGCAGATAGAGCGCGCGCGCCATGTGACTGTTCGAGAGACCGCCCCCCGCGAGGATACCTTCGAGCGCCGTCATGGCGGCATCGGCATTGCCCGCTTCGAGCGACTTGGCTGCACCATCAAGGACACGATCCGTTTCATTGCCGGCGGGCGCACTCTTGGGCGCGGCCGCCTTCGGCGTCGCGCGCTGCGCATCGGCACCATCCATCGCAGCGATGGTGCACGGCAAGGCAACTGCCAGCGACAGCGCGATCCTTTGCAGGCTCGGGCGCAGGCTCATCACGAATTCCCCCGGGACCCCCTCTAGGTCCGATTCACGCACCTTTTGGTCAGTTAAATCAAAAACCCCTGCTCCGGCAAATGTATGGCGCAGCTTTTCCCCGTTGTCCGAACCTATTCCACTGTCACGGATTTGGCGAGGTTTCTCGGCTGGTCCACATCCGTGCCCATGAACGTCGCCGTGTGATAGGCGATGAGTTGCATGGGAAGCGCATAAACGAGCGGCGCGACGAAGGGATGCACGCGCGGCACGCTCAGGTGTGTCGCGATACGGCAACCGACCTTCTCGGAGGTTGCATCAGACACCAGAATGATCTGGCCGCCGCGCGCCGCCACCTCCTGCATGTTGGAGACGGTCTTCTCGAAGAGATCGTCATCCGGCGCCACCACGACCACCGGCACGTTCTCGTCGATGAGCGCAATCGGCCCGTGCTTCATCTCGCCGGCAGCATAGCCCTCGGCGTGGATGTAGGAGATCTCCTTGAGCTTGAGCGCGCCTTCCATGGCAATCGGAAAGGCGGTGCCACGGCCGAGATAGAGCACGTCGCGCGCCTTCGACAGCCAGTGCGCCAAGTCCTCGTACGGCTGCTCCTCGCGCAGCAGGCCGACCATGTGACGCGGCACCTCGGTCAGGGCCTGGACGAACTCGCGCTCCGCCTCGGGCGTGATGGCGCCGCGCGCGCGGCCGATCGCCAGCGCGAAGCAGGCGAGCGTAGCGAGCTGGCAGGTAAAGGCTTTGGTGGAGGCAACGCCGATCTCGGGGCCTGCAAGTGTCGGCAGCACCGCGTCGCTCTCGCGCGCAATGGTCGAGGTACGGACATTGACCACGGACAGAATGCGCTGACCCTGGGCCTTGCAGTAGCGCAGCGTCGCGAGCGTGTCCGCCGTCTCGCCCGACTGCGAGATGAAGAGCGCGATGCCGCCTGGCGGCAGTGGTGCCTCGCGGTAGCGCATCTCGGAGGCGACATCGATCTCTACGGGCACGCGCGCAAAGCGCTCGAGCCAGTACTTGGCGACGAGGCCTGCAAGATACGCCGTGCCGCAGGCCGAGATCGTCACGCGCGGGACTTTCGCGAGATCAACGCCGAGATCGGGAAAGGCCACTTTGCCGGCAACGAGGTCGATGTAGTTCGTCAACGTATGTGAGATCACTTCCGGCTGCTCATGGATCTCCTTGAGCATGAAGTGCTTGTGATTGCCCTTGTCGACCAGGAAGCCCGAGGCTGACGACGTGATGGACTTGCGCTCAACCTTGCGTCCACTGCGGTCCCGAAACTCGGCACCGCCGCGATGCAAGATGACCCAGTCGCCTTCTTCGAGGTAGGTGATCCGGTCGGTGAAAGGCGCGAGCGCGATGGCATCCGAGCCGAGGTACATCTCGCCCTCGCCGTGGCCGACCGCGAGCGGACTTCCCTCGCGCGCGCCGATCATAAGGTCGTCATGGCCGGCGAAAATGATGGCGAGCGCAAAGGCGCCCTTGAGCTGCTTCAGCGCCTTGCCCGTGGCTGTGACGGGATCGGCGCCGCGGCGCATCTCGGACGTGATCAGGTGAGCGACGACCTCGGTGTCGGTCTCGGAGCTGAAGGTCACGCCGTCGCGGGCGAGCGTCTCCTTGATCTCGCGGAAGTTCTCGATGATGCCGTTGTGCACGACCGACACCTTCTCGGTCATGTGCGGATGAGCGTTTTGCTCGTTCGGCGCGCCATGGGTCGCCCAGCGTGTGTGGCCGATGCCGGCACGGCCCTTGAGCGGCTGACGCGAGAGACGCTCGGCGAGATTGCGCAGCTTGCCCTCGGCCCGCCGCCGGTCGAGGTGGCCGTTCTCGACGGTCGCCACGCCGGCGGAGTCGTAGCCGCGATATTCGAGCCGGCGTAGAGCGTCGACCAGCTCATTTGCAACGGGCTTCTCGCCCAGAATTCCAACGATGCCGCACATAGGGTCAGATCCCCGCGAATCGGCTTGGCCACTGTTGTAGCTGAGCTACAAGCAAGCAGGCCATCCGTACAATTCACGTTCTATTACGTCCGCTTGCGCGATGCATTTCCCATGCCGCGGACAGTTAATGAATTCCGACGGAGACATAATCCATTGATTTGAAATAATTTCCCCCGAGTCCCGCTCTATACGAGCTGGGCCCGGGGGCTTCAGTTGCAGGCACGTTTCCTACTCGCGCACGTCCGTGCGGAACGTCTTCGAGACGATCCGCCATCCGCCGTTGAGCTTCAGCAGGGAGAGGTAGTCCGTGAAATAGCGCGGGTGGATGGAGCACTCGAGCTTTACGAAGGCCGTCTCTGGGCCTGACATGTCGATCGAGACGATGCGGTCCGTGCGCTTGAGACCCTTGGACTTCGCCGAGGGGCGCCCTTTGACCATCTCGAGCCACTTCTCGCGCGGCAGGTCGGCGACGCCGCCCTCGTGCATGGAGTAGAGGTGGCTGCCCTCGTGGAAGGCCTTGCCGAGCTTCGCCGTGTCACCTTCGTGGAGCCCGTCGAGATAGGTCCAGATCACCTGCTCGATGGCCTCGATTTCCGTCGCCATGATGTTTTCTCCTCGCTGATTTCTCAGATTGCCGGCGGCGGGGCGCACACCTGCTCGTAGCGGTAGCGCTCCTTGAGCGTCCCGAAATGCTCGAAGACATCTAGTGCGACCTCCAGAGCCGGTCGCGTGATCTCGACATGCGGCGTCCAGCAGCCGAGCTTCTGGTAGGAGGCAATGCAGCGCGCCAGCACGTCCTCGTCGATCTTCGGGAAGTAGGACTTCTCCGCCCGCGCAATCTCGGCGGCCGGTGTTGCCAGCATGTACTTCCGTGTCTTGGCATAAGCGCGCGTGAACGCCTTCGCCGTGTCGGTCGCGAGCCATTCGCGCGTCGCGGCGATGCTCGAGAAGGCGACCGGCCCGATCTTCGGCCCGACCTCGGCGACGATGTGGCCGACGCCGTCGGCTTCGAGCTGCTGCGGGAAGGGGCCTTGCTGCTGGATGTAGCGGCCCTGGCCCGCGCGGAAGGCCTTGTCCATGTCGCCCGCTCCGCCCGGCGTGATCGCCTTCACCTTGGCAAAGTCGATGCCGGCCTTGTGGCAAGCGTACTTGAACATGGCGAGCGGCTGGCCGGCACCGAACAGCACGACCTCCGACCCTTCAAGCTTCTTCCAGTCGAATTTCGGATCGGGCTCGCGGCCCGTGATGAAGAAGCCGTCCATCTCATTGATCTGCGCGAAATGGACGGCAACGGGCGTCTCGCCCTTTGCGAGCGAGGTGAAGGCCTGGCTCGGCGCCGTCTGGATGACCTGGGCCTTGCCGTCTTCCAGCGACTTGATGGCCGAGACACCTGGAGGCGCCACCGACCATGAGGCGTCGAGCCCCTCTTCCTTCAGAAAGCCGCCGGACATGGTCGAAATCAGCGGCGAATAGAACGCCGAGAACAGCGTGAACTCGATATGGATCTTCTCCACTTTGCTCGTAACTCCCAGTTTACTGTTGTCGTTATGCTCACCTGCGTGCGCGCTGGCCGAAGAGAATCTTCTGCGCCTCCTTGTCCTGGCCGAGATTGTAGGTCGGCGATCTCATTTCCGCACCTGCCGCGACGCCACGCGCCACGGCCGGCCGCGCGTGCATGCGGTCGAGCCACTTCGCGACGTTCGGAAATTCCGCAATATTCTGGCCCTGGGTCTCGTAGCGCCGCACCCACGGGAAGCTCATCATATCCGCGATCGTGTACTCGCCGCAGACATAGTCGCGCCCTTTGAGCTGCTTGTTGAGCACACCGTAGAGGCGGTTCACCTCATCGGTATAGCGATTGATGCCATAGGGCACTTTCTCAGGCGCATAATTGCGGAAATGATTGGCCTGTCCGGCCATGGGGCCGAGCCCGGCCATCTGCCAAAAGACCCACTCGTCCACGGCGACGCGCTTGCGCTCGTCGCTCGGATAGAACTTCCCCGTCTTGCGCCCAAGATACTGGAGGATCGCCCCCGACTCGAAGACGGATATGGGCTTACCGTCGGGTCCCTCGGGATCGACGATCGCTGGCATCCTGTTGTTCGGCGCAATCTTCAGGAACTCGGGCTTGAACTGGTCGCCCTTGCCGATATTGACCGGGATCAGCTTGTAGGGCAGCCCGCACTCCTCGAGCATGATCGTGATCTTGATCCCGTTGGGCGTCGGCCAGAAATAGACATCGATCGGTGCACTGCTCATGATCGCATTCCTCCCATGCGGCCGGATACGGCGCGCGCCGCCGGCAAAAGCCCTCGTGGCCTGCCTCGAAGCATAGCAAGGGGAGGGTCCCGAAGGTCAAGCTGCACGGGCCGATGCGTGATCAGCCTTGCGTGATCAGCACGGCGCAAGGGCCGCTTCAGGCCTTTGCGGACTCCATGACCTGTCGCAGAACGCGGGCGTAGTTGCCGATGGCGATCTTGCGCACGCGATCGGCAGTGAGCTTGCGCTCGAGGTGGCGCACGACGCGGCGGAGGTCCCCGTAGCTCGAAACGGGCGAATTTCCGATCGCATTCATGTCCGTCCCGAAGCCGACATGATCATCGCCGAGCCAACCCGCCATCTCGATGAGCCGATCGCCATAGGATTCAACGGTCGCACCGACATCCGAGCGCAGACCCCATAGCCCGACGACTCCGCCCTTGGCCGCGATCTGCTTGGCCTGGTCGAGTCCGAGCTGCCGCATCAGCCACTGCGCCTTGCTGGCGCCGCCGCGCGTGTTCTTCGTGACCGAGCTGTGCGACCACACGAGCGGCGCCTTCGCCACGGCGAGCGCATGATCGACCGTAGGACGCGTCGCGTGCGCGAGATCGACGAGAATGCCGAGCCGGTTGCATTCCTCCACGACCTTGCGGCCGAAGTCCGTGAGGCCGCCGTGCTGCGGCGCCTCGGTCTGGAAGTCGCCGATGCTATTGCGCACGAAATGCACGAGCTGGATGTGGCGCACACCACCCTCGTGTGCCACCTTGAGCCCGTCGATGCCATCGTCGAGGAAGCTCGCGCCTTCGACGGAGAGAACGACATGCGGCTCGCCCTTGAGCGCGAGATCGAGGTCGGCGGGCGTCGTTGCGATCTTGATTTTCTGATCGGCAGCGTGCTTGCGGGCCCGCGCGAGCTCTTCCTTGAACCATTTCGTGGCCGCGCCGGACTTGGGCGAACCCCGCTGGCGCAGCCCCTGCGGCGACGGCCGGATCCAGGGCTGATCGCCGACGAGCGCCCATGAGACGAGCGTCGCATTGCCCTCCCTGAGGAGCTTGCCAAGCGGACGCACCGACGCCGGCTGGCGGCTGATCCCGAAGAACAAATGGGCGTGCATGTCGCCGATGGGAATCGTACTGCTGTCGCCAGCACGCAACGCAGCAAAGGGCGCACATGCCGCCGCGGCGGCGCCAAGCATCAGCGTGCGACGGTCCACGTGAAAGCGTGCCGGCATGTGCGCTTTTCCCAATCAAGGCCGGTAGCACCGCGGGCGGTTGGCGCGATCGCCCACCGCCCGCGCGCATCACTCGAACATCACGGTTGCCACGTAATCCATGGTCCTGTTGCGGTTGGTGCGCGGCAGCAGCGTATTGATGAGGAAGGAGGTGGGCGAATAGTTATCCGGAACGGCCTGCCGGAAGGCGGTGCTGGCGACCAGCGCGGGGGCACGCCGCCACCCGCCCGCTGCTGCGCTCTTGTAGTAGTCCTTCAGCGGTGCAAAACGCGGCTGCATGGTCTTGGCGACGGTCTGATGGCCGTGCGACATCCGTGCTAAGGCCTTCGGGTTCTCGACGAAAATCTCATCCAGCAGCGCGTCGCGCTTGGCCGCCGGCGCCTTCAGCGCATCGATGACCAGCAGCGGCCCCTCGGCGAGGCCGAGCTTGGCGAAGGGCGTGCGCGTCGACATGTAGGTGCCTGTCGCCGGCAGCGGCTCCAAAATCGGCGTGACGCAGGACGGCATGCGGCTCGCCTTGAAGGCATCCCCTGTCTTGGCGGGATCGCAGTTCCTGAGCGCAAGGATCGACCACACGAACTCCGAGCAGAACATGCTCGTCTGGCCCGACGGGTTCTGCCCCAGGCCGAGCTGAGCCAGGTGCTTCACGAAGCCAAGCTGGCGATCCGAGCTATATTTCGGCGCGTTGTAATCATCGTTGAAGCTGATCTGCGACGGGTAGATCTTCCTGGCCTGCTGGTTGATCCGCGTTGCCCACGCGAGGATTGCGGCGCGCTGCGCATTCGTGAGTCCGCGCGGGCGGATGATGTGGACGAACTTGAGCGTGCGGTAGTGCTCGCTGTCGAAATTGCCGGCGTAGTTTCCGCCGAGGTATTCGGCGTTGAGCGGGATATCGAGCTGATGCGCGACGCCGTCCTTCACGTAGGCAAGCCCGGTGTGGCTGATGCCCATCTGGATATTGGGATAGGCGCCCCCGCCGCCCCACTCGGGACGGAACGTCAGGATGATGTCACCAGTCTGGATGAGGCCGCTCTTCGCCATCCGCGCGCCGAAGCCTGCCCGCTTGGCAACGACAAGGCGCAAGCCGACGTCACCCTGCTGGCCCTTGGCATCGGGATGCTTGAAGTCGATGAGGCGATCCGTCGTGTTGATGCTCTTCGGCAAGGTCAGGCGCGCACTTGCCGGCACGGCAAGATAGACCGGCATATCGAGCCGGCGCGCCATATCCTGACTGGTCTTCTCGTTGTAGGTGAATTCGGCGGCCCAGAGCGGCGCTGTAGTGACAGCGAGACCAGCGGCCGCGGCAATTGCCGCCGCGCGCAAGAGGTACGCGGTGAATGACTTCGCGGACATTATTCCCTCCGTGCGTTAACCCTGACCCCTGTAGCACTTTTAGAGCACAGGCCAAATGCCGAGGCGCGAGCTTTCCACCTCGCGCGCGACCTGTGGCGCCAAGGGCACGCCATCCGACGGCTGACGGCTCCTTGAGGGCGTCGCTCAGTAAGGCAAGCCCATTGAGCGCTCGGGGAAATCCGCTGTAGGGGCCTGTCTGGATGATCGCCTCGATGACCTCCTCCTTCCTGAGGCCGATATTGAGTGCCGAGGCGCCGAACTTTGCGAGCTGCCCTTCGAGACCGAGCGCCGTGAAGGCAGCAATGGCGACGAGCATCCGCTGGCGGTGATCTAGTCCGGGCCGCGACCAGAGCTCCCCATATCCGTAGCGGATCGCAGCCGGATAGAGCGCGCCCGTCACGTTGTTGCCCGGCGCCGCATAGCCGAGGCTCGCGCGCTCGCCGTGGAGCTTGGCCATGACCGCGCGGCCCTTCGCATCAAGCGCCTCGTTGCCGTCATCACGCGGCGCCTCCGGCGGAACACTTAAGCCGCGCGCCGCGAATACGTCCTGCGCCACGCGGGCGGCCGTCTCCGTCGTGATGAAGCCACCATAGAGACCGGCCTGCATGAACACTTCGAGGATCGTGCGGAGCTGCAGCCCGAGATCGAGGGCCGAAGCAACGTGCTCGCGAAGCTGTACGGTGTGCGGGCCGAGACCGAGCACGGCAAGTGTGCAGATCATGCGATCCGGGCGCGCGAGGTTCGGACGGTCCCAGATGCCGCCGAACGCAACCTCGTCGATGAAGTCATCGAAGTTGGGCAGCACCTCGCCCGCGTCGCTCCGCTGGAGACCGAGCGTCTTGCGAACATCCTTGCCGCGCACGCGCAGCTCATTTCGTGTCGTCATGTCGTGCTCCCACCTTTATTTCTGCCGCACCTCGTCGATCCACGCCCGGACCACAGCAACGGCACCGTATTGGTCGAGGTCGATGTGGCGTCCCTCGGGAAAGACGACGATCCGCTTCGGCTCGCGGGCAAGGGCGTGCATACGTTGTCCCATTTCGAG
This sequence comes from Pseudomonadota bacterium, assembly GCA_963205015.1. Classification (GTDB taxonomy): domain Bacteria; phylum Pseudomonadota; class Alphaproteobacteria; order Rhizobiales; family Hyphomicrobiaceae. Next base: position 874 of record CAUJKI010000074.1, on the reverse strand, counting down.
CGGGATGACCTGGTCGCGCGCGCCGTGCAGGATCAGCAGTGGCGCGTTGATCGCGGCAATGCGCTTGTCGCTTTCGTAGCGATCCACCATCAACCAGCGAAGCGGCAGGATCGGATAGGCCTTGGCACCAACCTCCACGATGGAGGTATAGGGCGCATCGAGAATGACGCCGGCGACAGGAACAGCCGCCGCCGTCTGGACGGCTACGCCCGAGCCGAGCGACTCGCCATAGAGGAAGATATCGGACGGCTTGAGGCCCTGCCTGACGAGATGATCATAGGCGAGGCGCGCATCGGCGATGTTGTGCGCCTCCGTCGGGCTGCCGGTGCTGCCGCTGTAGCCGCGATACGACATCACGAATATGCCGAGGCCCGCTTGCTGATAGCGGCCAAAGCGACCCGAGCGGTTCGCAAGCCCTCCGCCATTGCCATGGAAGTAGAGGATCGTCGGGCGGCCGGGAGGCGCCGGCGCGTACCAGGCCATGATCCGCTCGCCGTCGGGCGTCGGCAGCTCGACCTCGCGGAAGCCTTCGAGGCCCGCAGCCGCAGGTGCGACACGAGACGGATTGGGGAAGTACGTGAACTTGCGCTGTGCGAAGTAGGCAATGGCCACGATCGCCAGATAGGCGATCGCGGCGTAGATCAGGATCTTGATCACACCGGACATCCGTTCGTCCCATCAGCGGCCACGGAAGCGTGCCGGCCGCCGCTCGAGGAAGGCCGCAATGCCCTCGGCGCTGTCCTCACTCGTGGTCGTCAGCATGAACTGATCGAGATCCATGTGGCTCGCGAGATCATCGAGCGCACCCGAGAGCCGGTTGACCGTCATCTTGGTCATCTTGACTGGCAGCGGCGGCTCGGCCGCAAGGCGCCCG
>CAUJKI010000073.1 GCA_963205015.1 Pseudomonadota bacterium | reverse complement strand
TCGAACTTGAGCAGGTCTTCCTTGACCATGCGCCGCATCAGATCGGTGACGTCGACCTTGCGCGCGCCATCGCGAAACTTTCCGTAGAAGCGGTCGGCGTCCAGCAGCGACATGAAAAGCTGGAAGTCTTCTTCTTTGCCGTTGTGGGGCGTGGCGGTCATCAGCAGGAAGTGCCGCGTGATCGAGCCCAGCAGCTCACCGAGCTGGAAGCGCTTGGTCTTGTCGATCTTGCTGCCGAACCAGTGGGCCGACAGCTTGTGCGCCTCGTCGACGACCACCAGGTCCCAGTGCGATAGCCGCAGCTTCTCTTGCAAGTCTTCGGCGCGGGCCAATTGGTCGACGCGGGCAACCAGCAGGTCAATGTCGTCGAACGGGTTGCCGCTGCGGGACTGCTCGACTTGCTCGCGTGAGAACAGAGAGAACGTCAGTCCGAACTTCTCGAACATTTCGTCTTGCCACTGCTCGACCAGGCTTCCGGGTGCCACGATCAGCACGCGCTTGGCGTCCGCGCGCATCAGCAGCTCGCGGATGAACAGGCCGGCCATGATGGTCTTGCCCGCACCGGGGTCGTCTGCCAGCACGTAGCGCAGCGGCTGGCGCGGGAGCATCGACTCGTAGACGGCTGTTATCTGGTGGGGCAGCGGCTCCACGTTCGACGAGTGCACGGCCATCATCGGATCGAACAGATGCGCCAGATTGATCCGGTAGGCCTCGGCAGCGAGCTTGAACTCCTCACCGGGAGCGTCGAAGGCCCAAGGGCGGCCCGCCTCGGCCAGCGACAAGTTGGCCTCGTCGGTGCGGAACAGCATCCGCTCTAGCAGCTTGCCGTCGGCGGTCTTGTAATAGACGGTCAGGGCGTTGTCACCGACCAGCTCGGTGGTGACGATGCGCACCACCTGCCCGGGCTCCAGGCCCGAGATGGCTGCGTTCTTCTGGATCTGTTCGAGCTTCAGCACGATGCCGCCCTTGTTCTTGTTGCTGGCCGGCCCTCAGGGCTTGCGCCGGTTGTAGGGCGACTGGTTGGTGGGCTTGAGGGATACGTCGTTCTCGCCTGCTTTGGTGCGCACGGCGTCTTCGGTGCGGCCCATCTTCAGGCCGATGACGCGCGTGGGCGTGTTCTCTTTGGCGAGCTGCTCGAGCTGCTTGACATCGGCAGGCGTCCATTGCTTGCCGTGGTTGGCGGGGGGCTTAGCCATGGTGGAGCTCCTTTCGGTCGTGACGGTCGGCGGGATTGCAGGTTCGGGTGATCGACATGGCGGTCACCATTCCTTGCTCGGTTCGCCGTAGCCTGGTGCGAGCACCAGGTTCGTGACGCCGTACAGCGCCTGGCGATTGCGCAGCCACAAGTGATGCTCGCCACCCTTGAGGCTGTGGTCTTCGGTGCAGTCCACGTTCCAACGGCGCAGCAGATAGCCGGCCATCGCCGCGCGGGCGCGGATCTTCAGCACACCGCCTTCCATGCCGTACTCGGCCTCGATGGTGTCGGGGTGCTGCACGTTGGCCGGATGCGGCACGAGCTCGAGCTCGGTGATCCGGTTCCACTGGATGTCCTGATCGGGCTTCTCGTGCTCGGCCACAACACCGAGGACGATGCGAACGTCAGCAAGGCGCCCCAGCACGAAGTCGCGGAACTCGCCGCTGCGCCGGTCGAAGGCGCGGACATGCCAGCGCAGGCCACTATCCGCCAACGCGAACGGAACAATCTCGCGTGCCGTTAGCCCGCTCGACAGCGCGCGGTAGGAGATCTCGACTGCGCAGCCTTGGTGGATGGCGCGCGTCAGGACAGAGAGCAACTCGGGGTCAATCTTTCCCGGCAGGCTGGCGCCTTCCTGCACCACGACACCCTTCCAACGAATCGGCTCGCCATCGCCGTAGCCATGCGACAGCCAGGTCAAGATTCGCTCGACCGGAAAGTCGAACACGGCTCGGAACCAGGAGCTACGGACGTAGACCTTGCTCTTGGAGTCGTACTCCAAGTTGCGCGGAGCGATTCCCTTGTACTGCGCAATGTCTCGGGTCGCCGCGGCCGCCTGAATGCCGAAGCGCGTGACAACATCCTGTCGGCGAAGCTCGCCGAGGAACCGCAAGCGCAACTCGATAAACGCAAGTCGGTCGCGCTGCGTTTGAGTCATTTCCGTGAGTCGTTCGACGGGCATCTTGCGCGTGCTTCCCGGCCTCTAGAATCTAAAGTGATCGTTAGTATAGCACAAAATGATGATGACTTTAACTCGTTATGTTACCGACGAGCAGAGCCCCTGATCGTCGAAATCTTCCGTCGCCACGGAGCGACAACCAAGGTGTAAAGTGACAACCCGCCCGTCAACCGAGAGCAATCGGAGTCCCTGTGAGCGAGAGGATGTCGAACGCACCCGTGTACTACGCGCTCGCGCAGGCGCACTTCAATCCTGTCGCGGCCATGGCCAGGTACGTCGACCAGATCCAGGATCGTCTGCGGCGCGAGGGATACCCGTTGTTCGAGCCGCAACAGGTCACGCACCTCGTTGTGCCGGGGCCGGGCCAGGCGCAGCAGGCAGAGCCGCAGATTACGCATACGGTCTCCTGGCTCATCACGCGCAACGATCGCACGGCCGGATTCATCCTGGCGCCATCGGCTATCACGTACCACACGACCCACTACGACACTCACAACGAGTTCATCCCGGAGTTGCTGCGCGGCTTGGCGGCCGTGCACGCCGTGGCAACGCTCGATCACGTCAGTCGGTTGGGCCTTCGCTACCTGGATGCCGTGTTACCTCGCGCCGGTGAGGCCGTGGAGCAGTATCTCGTCGGCGGTCTGCACGGCATCGAGTTCCATGCTGCGCAACGGTACAGATTGACGGAATCGGTTTTTGGAACGGACACCGGGCCACTGGTGCCGACAGGAACGCTCGTGACCCGCGTACACAGGATGACAGCGCCCTTGGGGTTCCCGCCCGACATGCAGCCCAATGGTTTGATGATCGATCCGAAGTTCGAGGTGAAGGAGTCTCGGTCACATGCGGTCATCGATACGGACCACTTTGCCGAAGGCCGCATGCCGATCGATATCGACCGGCTTGGCGAGCAACTGCTCTCGCTGCATGCGACGATCAAGTCTGTCTTCGGTGCAACGACGACGGATCACGCGCGAGAAGCGTGGGGCTGATCCGAACCGGACGAACGACACATGTACAGCGCGCGCTCACCTGCTCATCGACCGATGATGCCGTTAGCTGCACCGATTGGAGCTGCCGCCACCGCGGCCTTTGCCCTGCTCGGATCGGCTCTTGTGGTCAGCGGCACCGGCAGCGTTTTCGACATTTCCCGAGCCGGAGAATGGCACTGGCGCCGGATGTTGGAAGCACGAGTTCCCATCCGCGTCGATGTGGCCGACGACGGCCAGGAACAGCGCCCTGATCTGCGGTCAGCATCCGATCACCTCACCAATATCCGCCAGGTATTGAATCCGGCCGTTGCCGATCTGGCCGCGGTGTTCGGTGTCTCCAGGCAGGCGATCTACAAGTGGATCGGCGGCGAAGCCACGCCCGAGCCGGACAACTTCGAGAGAATCCTGGTCATCAGTCATGCCGCCGACGCTTTCCGGGACGCTGGAGTCGCACGTGCGTCTTCCCTGCTGAAGATGAAGGCGTTCGAAGGGCGATCCTTGCTGGACCTCGCCGCTGCCGGGCAGCTCAGGCCCTCGCACATCCAGTTGTTGATTACCGAAGCGCAGACGATGGACGCGGCATACGACCGATCGGGTCTGGCGAAATCAAGAGCGAAGCCCTCGAACGACTGGCGTGCGGAGGTGTCGATTCCCGGATCGTCCGAATCCAGGTGACAGGCCAAGGAACGCTGGATGCTGGCGCGTGATACGGACTGGCGACAAGGGGATCTTCTAACCTGCGAAAGCGCCACTACATTGAGTCTGGTCGAACCGAACGACGAAGGGCGCCGGGTCATCGTCATCACGCACGACTGCGATCTGCCCCATGACGGTGAATTGTGCGTCGAGGTCATCGTCGGCGAACTGGTCGTCATGGATCCCAAGCCAGACCCGCAACTGTCCTACGCAAAGAACCCGAGACGACTCCACCTCGCCTATGAGGGCGCCGACACTGCGCCTTTGATCCTCGAGCTCCGGCATAGTGATCGGCGGAGCGTACCGAAAGCTGACTTCGCAGACCACGCAACGATGGACAACAGCCTCACACTGCCCATTGAGGCGAAGCGCGCGCTGAAGCAGTGGCTTGCTGCCCGGTACGGCCGACCGGCCTTTCCCAACACGTTCGAGAAGCGGCTGTGCAAACGCTCCGGCGGGCGTACCGTTGAACAACGGATAGCCAGAATTCTGGCGCCCGATGCGAAGTACCTCGTTGGATTGTTCTTTGATCTGGGCGGACAGCGAGGCGCAGAAGCGATCGAAGGGGAACCCTACGCGTTGTCTGTCGCGGTCGTCTACGACGCCACCGACGGAGGCAGCCCGGCAAGAGGCTCGGCTGAACGTGTCGCCGCGCAGTTACGAGAGCTGTTCGAAAAGACCTACGGCAAGCCCGATGTCGCCGCCGAAATCGCCCTCGATGCTTGCGAAGCCGTCGCCGACACGCATCTGACATTGGCAGACCTGCGCCGCGTGGATCAGTGGCGGCTTGAATACCTCAGTCTGCGAGATGACGACCAAGGCGACTTCCTGCCGGTCGGCGAATTGCCGGCGTAACCATGTACGT
>CAUJKI010000072.1 GCA_963205015.1 Pseudomonadota bacterium | reverse complement strand
GATCGGCGCTATGCCATCGATCCGGCGAAGATCGAGGCCGAGCTCGGCTGGCGCGCCGAGGTGACCTTCGAGAGTGGCATCGAGCGCACCGTGCGCTGGTATCTCGACAACGAAAGCTGGTGGCGCCCCCTGCGCGAGGGCGTCTACGGCGGCGAGCGGCTGGGACTCATCGGGAACTAGAGATCGCTCGCGTTGAACGTGTCACACTGCTGGATCTGGCCCGATTGGTATCCGCGCATGAACCAACGCTGACGCTGCTCCGATGAGCCGTGCGTGAAGGCCTCGGGGACGACGCGGCCCTGCATCTTCTTCTGGATCATGTCGTCGCCGATCGCGGCCGCGGCCCGCAGACCCTCTTCGATGTCGCCCGCCTGCAGCCGCTTCTTGAGCTGATCGTTGACTGAAGCCCACACGCCCGCAAGGCAGTCGGCCTGCAGCTCCATGCGCACCTGCAGCGCATTCGCCTGGCGTTCTGAAATGCGCTGTTTGGCTTCCTGCACCTTGCCGGCAATGCCGAGAAGGTTCTGCACGTGATGGCCGACCTCATGAGCGACGACGTACGCCTGGGCGAAATCGCCGGGCGCACCGAAGCGCCTGTCGAGCTCATTGAAGAACGAGAGATCGATGTAGACCTTCTTGTCGAGCGGACAATAGAAGGGGCCCATCTGCGCAACGCCCTGGCCGCATGCCGAGTTGGTCCCGCCCGAGAACATCACGAGCCGCGGGTCTTCGTACTTGCGGCCGAACGACTGGAAGATGCGGCCCCAGACGTCCTCGGTATCGGCGAGCACGCGGCGCACGAACTGCGCCGCCTCGTCATCAGGGCGTGCGGTGCGCTGCGTGGGCTGACCAGGCTGCGGGGGCTTTGCCTCTCGGCTGCCCGGCAGGCCCGGAATGTCGAACGGGTTCGTGCCGCCGCCCGGGCGGTCGATGCGCTGGTTCTGCGGCATGTCGGGGAAGCTGAAGCCGCCGGGGCCGCCGCCGCGCAGAAGATCGAGCGGATTGAGTCCGAACAGCAGCATGATCGCGCCGATGATCAGCAACGTCGTTATGCTGAAGCCGCCGCCGCCCCGACCCATGGGGATCGGGATCTGCACGCCGCGCCCGCCGCCGCCGGGGAAACGGAAGCCGCCACCGCCGCCGCCCTGTCCGCGCCGATCCTCGACGTTGCTGCTCTCGCGATCCGATTCATCGTAGCGCATTGCGGACCTCCTGCCCTCGTTCCCCGGTGCCGCGAGCACTGACGGCCATGGGGACGGCCGTCAAGAACAATTCAGCATACGCGCGAACGGGCCACAAGTGGCCCCGCCTGTCCTCGAATTCAAGTCTTACCGGCAGCCACCTCAGTGGCCGACGACGCGGAAGACCCCGCGCTCCTGCTCGTCCAGCCGGCCGACGAGGTCGACCTCCCAGGCAAGATACGCGCGAGCGGCCTCGACGTTGCCGTCGTGACGCTGGTGCGTATGAAAAACGAAATCGATCCGTTCCCGGTCCGGCGGGTTGTCCGCAGACTGGTTGAGGGCCTGCCCGTCGGCACGCCAGGCCTTGGTGCCGCCGGCGAGCACGGAAATCTCCTGCACGCCAAGCTCGGCGAGGTCGAGGCTTGCTGCGGCCGCGATCTCTGCACTGTCGGCGATCAGGACGACAGGCTGGCCGATGTCGGCGATGGCCTTCGCAAGGCGTGGGCGGGAGGCCCAGACCGACCCCGGAATATGGCCATCACGATAATCCTGGCTGGTGCGCAGATCGAGCGCCGCTCCGCCGCCCGACCACAGCAGCGCCGAGAGCCCCTGCGGCGTGACGGCGTGGAATTGCTTGGCGCGCGCCTTCAGCAGCTCGGGACCGCGCGGCTGGCGATCCGCCGGTATGGAGGCTCCGATGCTCCCGGCATTGTCGCGATCCTCGAGCACGAAGGCTTCATGTCCGAGCTGGCGCAGCCATGCCGCAACCATGGGCGCGCGCACGCCTTCCCCGTCGGCAAGCACGATGCGCGCGCCCTTGACGCCGATCCACTGGTCCGTCGCCTGCTGGAGCTGGCCGCCGGGCGCGTGCACGAATCCGGCGAGCGGCTGCGCTGCCACTTCCTCTGCCGTGCGCACATCGAGGAGGTAGGTCGTGCGCCGCGGGTCGGCGAGCCAGGCCCGCACGCCGGCCGCGGTGACCGAGCGCACGCCGCATCGGACGGCATGGGCGGCGGCGCTGGCGCGGCGCTCGCCGAGCTTCTCCTCGCCGAGCGCGGGCTCCGGATACTTCTTCGATGCCCCGCGTTCGACCTCGAAACCGGCAAGGAACCAGCCCTGCGTGCCGTTCTCCAGCGCCACGACTTCATTCGGCACGCCGAGATCTATCAGCGTCTGCGCGCCGATGATCGAGCGTGTCCGCCCGGCGCAATTCACGACGATCCGGGTCTTGGGATCCGGCGCGATGGCGTCGATACGAAGCGCGAGCTCGCCGTTCGGACAGCTTATACCGCCCGGAATATTGAAGCGCTGGTACTCGGCGAAGGTGCGGCCGTCGACGATGACCATATTGTCGCCGCGCTTCTGCATGGTAACGAGATCATCAGCGCTGATGCGCGGCGTGTGGCGCTCGATCTCGACAAGCTCTCCGAAGGTCTTGGACGGCAGGTTCACGCCGTCGAAGAGTGTGTATCCGGCGGCCTTCCATCCTGGCGCTCCGCCCTCCATGACCGCGACATCGCTGTAGCCGAGCCCTTCGGCGCGCCGCGCGGCCCGATCGGCAACGCCATCGCCGTCATCCATCAGCACCAGGCGCACAGTCCGCCGCGGCACGAGGCGCTCGATGTCCATCTCGAGGCGGCTATAGGCGAGCGGCACGGCGAAGAATGGATGCCCGTCGGCGTATTGTCCGGTCTCGCGCACGTCGAGGAGCGCGATCTCCTCGCCATCGGAGAGCATCGTCTTCACGGTCCGGGCGGAAATCGCCTTCACCATCATCTACCTCACGCTTTTCCTGGGAACATCGTAGCAGACACTATAGCGAGCCATCGCCTGGACAAGAAGGCGCCCGGCGCAAGGCTGCAGCACGCTGGGGCCAGGGCGCCGGCGAGGGCACCGGGGGATGTTTGACAGTATTCCGGGCGAGGCGCTACGGTCGATCCAACAAGAAATATATTATCTCGGGAGGAAACTTATGCTGACACGGCGCTCGACGCTTGCTGGATTTCTGCTGGCTGCCATGTCGCTTGGGGCCGCGCCGGTTGCAGCGCAAAACTTCACCAAACAGGTCACGATCATCGTGCCCTACGCCCCCGGCGGCAGCTCGGATATCCTGGCGCGTCTGATCGGCCCGAAGCTCTCCGAGGCCATCGGCCAGCCCGTCATCGTTGAGAACAAGCCGAGCTCGTCGGGCAACGTGGGCGCCGACTTCGTTGCCCGTGCGCCGGGCGATGGCCATACGCTGCTGATCACGGACGTCGGTACGCTCGCCAGCACGCCGAACCTGTTCAAGAAGCTCTCCTTCAACGTCCAGACGGACCTCGTGCCCGTCGGCATGGTGATGTTCGCGCCATATCTCTTCGCGGTGCATCCCTCGGTGCCGGCCAACACCTTCCAGGAGCTGATCGCCTACGACAAGGCGAACCCCGGCAAGCTCAACGTGGCAACCAGCGGCGTCGGCTCGGTGCAGCATCTCACGGCGCTCGTGTTCAGCAAGAAGTACGGCATCAAGTGGGGCATCGTGCCCTATCGCGGCGGTGCCGCGGCCGTGCGCGCGGTCGTTGCCAACGAGAGCAACGTGATCTTCAACGGGGCGATCGCGACGCAGCCGTTCGTCGTCCAGAACCAGATGCGCGGGCTCGCGGTCTCCGGCGACAAGAAGCTTGTCGCGCTGCCGAACCTGCCGACGTTCAAGGAAATGGATACGCCGGTCTTCGATACGGGTTCCTGGCAGGGCTTCTTCACGAGCAAGGGCACGCCCGCGGCGACCGTTGCGCGGCTCAATACCGAGATCCGCAAGATCCTTGCGACGCCTGAGGTCTCGAAGAAGATCGTGGAGCTCGGCGGCGAGCTCAAGGACGGCACGTCCGAGGACCTCGGCAAGTGGGTTACGACCGCGACCGCCCAGTGGGGCGAGGTCATCAAGGCCGAAGGACTCTCCCTCGATTGAGACCGGAGCCGGGCACTGCCGGCGGCGTCTCGTATTCGGGACGGCTGGGAGCCGCCCGGCCATCATTGACCTGCGCGGAGCGGCACGGCCATGGGCTCACGGATAAACTTCCCTGACCTCGCGTTCGGCGTGCTGCTGATCGCCATCGGCCTCGTCGCCTGGATACTCATCGCCGATCTCCCGGTCGGCACAGCCACATCGATGGGCCCGGGATACGTCCCGCGCGGATTGGCACTCCTGATCGGCGCGTTCGGCGTGGTGCAATGCGCGCGCGCATTCGCTGCGGCGCGCGTTCCGCTCCCTTCGACAGCGCTGCGTCCCCTGCTGCTGGTCGGCGCCTCGGTTGCGGTCTTTGCGCTGCTGCTCCGTACGGCGGGCCTGGCGCTCACCGCCGCTGCGGTTGTCATCGTCGCCGGCTTCGCGGCCTACGACGTGCGCCTGCGCGAGAATCTGCTGCTCGCGGTCGGCCTCGCGGTCTTCGCGGTGCTCCTGTTCGTGATCGGACTCGGCCTGCCCATCCCGATCTGGCCGCAATAGGCGCGTCGCATGGATCTCTTCGCCAATCTCGCTACCGGCTTTGCCGTCGCGTTCACGCCGATCAATCTCGCCTTCTGCTTTCTCGGCGTGCTGATCGGCACGCTGGTCGGGGTGCTGCCGGGTATCGCACCGATCACCACGATCGCCATCCTGCTGCCGTTCACCTTTACGCTGCCGCCGGCATCCTCCCTCATCATGCTGTCCGGCATCTTTTACGGCGCGCAGTACGGCGGCTCCACGACGGCCATCCTGGTCAATGTGCCGGGCGAGTCCTCGGCGGTCGTCACGTGTCTCGACGGCCATCAGATGGCCCGCCAAGGGCGCGCTGGCCCGGCCCTCGCGATCGCCGCCATCGGCTCTTTCATCGCCGGCACCATCGCCACGTTGATCATTGCAACGGCCAGTGCGCCGATGAGCTGGCTGGCGCTGAAGTTCGCCGCGCCCGAATATTTCAGCCTCATGGTTCTCGGTCTCACAGGCGCGGTCGTACTGGCGCACGGAGCGCCCGGCAAGGCGGTCGCCATGGTCCTCGTCGGCCTGCTGCTCGGCCTCGTCGGCATCGACGTCAATTCCGGCCTGCCGCGCATGACGCTCGGCATCGGGGAACTCGGCGACGGCATCGGCTTCGTCCCGGTGGCCATCGGCCTGTTCGGCATTGCGGAGCTGGCAGTGGCGCTCGGCAGCCCGCAGGACCGCACGCTGCTCGCCTTCAAGGCAAAGAACCTTTGGCCCAGCCGCGACGATATCCGTGCCTGCATCGCGCCGATCCTGCGTGGCACCGCGATCGGGTCCGTGCTCGGCGTGCTGCCCGGCGGGGGCGCGGCGCTCTCGTCGTTCGCGGCCTACGCGGTCGAAAAGAAGGTGTCGCGCACGCCGGAGCGCTTCGGACGCGGCGCCATCGAGGGCGTGGCGTCGCCGGAAGCCGCGAACAACGCCGGCGCGCAGACGAGCTTCATTCCGCTGCTGACGCTCGGCATTCCCGGCAACGCCATCATGGCGCTCATGGTCGGCGCATTGATGATCCAGGGCATCCAGCCGGGGCCGCAGGTGATGACGGAGCAGCCGCAGCTCTTCTGGGGTGTGATCGCCTCGATGTGGCTCGGCAACCTCATGCTGATCGTGCTCAACCTGCCATTGATCGGCCTCTGGGTCTCGCTGCTGCGCATCCCTTACCGCGTCATGTTTCCGGCCATCGTTCTGTTCTGCTGTATCGGGACCTATTCGATTGCCAACAGCGTCTTCGACATCTGGATCATGCTGCTGTTCGGCGTCCTCGGTGTCTTCCTCATCAAAGTCGGCGCCGAGCCGGCCCCCTTCATTCTCGGCTTCATCCTCGGGCCGCTGATGGAGGAGAATTTCCGCCGCGCCATGAACCTCTCGCGCGGTAACCCGATGGTGTTCGTCGAGCGGCCGCTGAGCGCGCTCCTCCTGCTCATGTCGCTCGCGCTGTTGGTGATCCTGATCCTGCCGGCGGTGCGCGCCAAACGCGAGCAGGTGTTCCAGGAGTAGCGACTGCCGGGCGTCGTCGTTCGGCCCTTGCATGGACCTGTGCGAAAACGCCCTGTGGCCGCCACCCTCGCCTGCACCTATAAGCTGCCCGCGGGTGGCCGTCCGTGCACGCTCACAGCGATTGACAGCAAGCTGACCATTGGTTTTGGGGCCTACGGCATGTCGCGCCCGTTCCTGGTGATGTTCACGGGGCTGCTGCTGGCTCTGAACGCTTTTTCCTGCGACATCACGCTTCCGGCCTTCTGGTCCATGGAGCGGAGCCTCGGCGCCTCCATCGAGCACGTGCAGGCCGTCATCCCCGTATTTCTGTTCTGCTCGGCCATTGGCCAGCTCGTCTTCGGCCCGGCTTCGGATGCCTATGGGCGCAGGCCGGTCATCCTGGCTGGCGTCACCCTCTACATCGCAGGCGCCCTGATCGCAGCGGTGGCCGACACACTGACGGTCGCGCTCTACGGGCGCGCCCTGCAGGGCTTCGGCAGCGCCTGCGGCGCCGTGATCGCCCGCGCGCTGCTGCGCGACGTGCATTCCGGGCCTGAGCTTGCCCGCACCATGGCCTTTGCAAGTTCCGTCATAGCGCTCGGTCCGATCCTTGCGCCGCTCGTCGGTTACGGGCTCGTGGTGATCGGCGAGTGGCGCGGCGTCTTCATCGGTATGGCCATCTACGGCGCCGGGCTCGCAGCCATGGTGATGACGCGTCTCGAGGAGACCAATCTCGCGCCCGATAGCTCGGCTATCGCGCCGGCACGCCTTGCTGCCGCGCTGGGGCGCGTCTTCTCCAACCGCCAGTCGCGCTATTTCGTTCTGCTCTCCGGCATCAACTCGTTCGCGATCCTCTCGTATGTCACGAACGCGCCGCGCCTCTACAAGAGCGCGTTCGGCATCGAGGGCCTTGCCTTCACGGCGCTCTTCGCGGTGACCGGCGCCGGCATCATTGCCGGCCAGTATATTAATGCGCGTCTGATCGGCCGCCTCGGCGTGATGGCCGCGACCCGCTCCTCGGCACTCGTCCTGGCCTCCATGGCCATTCTGATCGCGCTGCTGAGCCATCTCGGCATCATCAGTCTCTTCCTGTTCGCCGGGCTCATGCTCATCTACAACGCATCGTTCCTTGTCGTGATGTCGAATGCTGTGAGCCTCGTCATCGACCCGCACCGCGAGATCGCGGGGGTCGCGTCGTCCACGGTCGGCTTCGTATCCCAGCTCGTCTCGAGCCTGCTCGTGTTCGCGACGCTTCCGCTCTTCCACGGCCGCCTGCTGCCTTGGTCGCTCGGCATGGTCCTCGTGACGGTCATTGTCGCGGTGGCGGTAATGGTATACCGGCCGGACACGGAGCATTAGATCGCCGCGTTCAATTATTGTGCGATGCATCAACGAGTTGATGCGACGCATGTCCCATCGACAGCAGCGCCGACTCAGTTCAAAATTGTAAATACAGGTTGGCGTGAGATCGTTCAGACGGTCCGCCCGCGCGCCGGGCGGTGCACAACGGGAAGGATCGGGCACATGGACGCTGCTGCTATCATTGTCATGCTTGTCGTGGGTGCCATCGCGGGCTGGCTTGCCAGCCTCGTCGTCGGCGGCCCCTGGAGCCTGCTCGGGTACATCATTGCCGGCATCATCGGCGGCGTCGTCGGCGGGTGGCTGCTGAACGTGGCCAAGGTGAACATCAATGTGGGACCACCGATCGTCAATCAGATCATCACGGCTGCTATAGGCGCCATCGTGGTGATCCTGATCGCACGTCTCATAAGATAGCAACGCGCTGACAGATCGTGTAATTTTAAGGGCGGGCGCCGGTGACGGGCCCGCCCCTCTTGTTGAGCGGGCCTAAACAGAGCAAGTAGAGGCCGATGGTCACGGTTCTGGACACGACAGGCGGCAAGCGCATGGGCGCGGCACGCCATCCCGAGAAGGCGGCCCGGCCCGACACGCCGGTGCTGCGCAAGCCCGATTGGATCCGCGTCAGGGCGCCGGGATCTCCGGTCTACGCCGAGACGCGCAACATCGTCCGCGAGCACGGTCTCCATACCGTCTGCGAGGAGGCAGGCTGCCCCAACATCGGCGAGTGCTGGAGCCAGCGCCACGCGACCATGATGATCATGGGCGACACCTGCACGCGCGCCTGCGCCTTCTGCAATGTCGCGACCGGGCTTCCGAAGCCGCTCGATGCCGAGGAGCCGCGCCATGTCGGCGAGGCCGTCGCCAAGCTCGGGCTCAATCACGTCGTCATCACCTCGGTCGACCGCGACGACCTGCCTGACGGCGGCGCGCAGCATTTTGCCGAAGTCATCGGCTGGATCCGCAAGCTCGCGCCGACGACCACCATCGAGGTCCTGACGCCGGACTTCCTGCGTAAGGATGGCGCACTTGAAGTGGTGATCAAAGCGCGTCCCGATGTCTTCAATCACAATCTGGAGACGGTGCCCGGTCTTTATCCGTCGATCCGCCCCGGAGCGCGCTACTTCCATTCGCTGCGCATTCTCCAGCGCGCGAAGGAGCTCGATCCGACAATCTTCACGAAGTCCGGCATCATGGTTGGGCTCGGTGAGGAGCGCGAGGCCGTGCTCCAGCTCATGGATGATCTGAGGACCGCCGATGTCGATTTCCTCACCATCGGCCAGTATCTGCAGCCGACGCGCAAGCACGCCGAGGTCAAGCGCTTCGTGACGCCCGATGAGTTCGAGAGCTACAAGCGCATGGCCCAGGCCAAAGGCTTCCTGCTCGTCTCCTCGAGCCCGCTGACGCGCTCGAGCTACCACGCCGACGCCGACTTCGCCCGTCTCAAGGCGGCCCGCGCCGCCCAGGTCAGCTAGACATTCCTTTATGCCCTCATTCGAGACTCGCCGGCAGGTTCCGTTCACGCAGCAGGAGATGTTCGACCTCGTCGCCGATGTCGAACGCTATCCCGAGTTCCTGCCGCTTTGTGAGAGCCTCCGTGTCCTATCGCGCAACGGTGAGGGCGATCAGCGCTCGCTCGTCGCCGCCATGGACGTCGGCTACAAGGGCATCCGGGAATCCTTTACGAGCCGCGTGACGCTCGATCGGTCCGTCCCGAATGTGCGCACCGATCTCGTGCAGGGGCCGTTCACGCGCCTCGTCAACACGTGGGATTTCGCGGCGACGCCGAGCGGCTGCGAGGTGAAATTCTTCATCGACTACGAGTTCAAGTCGATGCTCCTGCAGATGCTGGTGGGTGGCCTTTTCGAGCAGGCCTTCGGGCGCTTCGCCGAAGCGTTCGAGGAACGCGCGCACATGATCTACGGCCGTCGCGTGAGCCTGGCCTGAGCAAGTTGTGGGTCACGCGCTACGAGCCGCGCGCCAGCTCATCCACCATCTCGAAGGCAACTCCGATCGTCGCCATGCGGATGCCGTGGCGGCCGATCTCGCCGAAGCGGCACTCGCGATGAATCGGCGGTCTGCCACGGCGCTCCGCTGCGAGATGGACGAGCCCGACGGGCTTCGCAGCAGTGCCGCCGCCCGGCCCCGCGACGCCCGTCACCGCAACGGCGATGTCCGCCCGCGAATGGGCGAGCGCCCCCGCCGCCATGGCAAGCGCCACCTCGCGGCTGACAGCGCCGTGCGCGGCGATCATCGCCGCCGGCACGTCGATCAGCTCGGTCTTCGCCTCATTGGAGTAGGTGACGAAGCCGCGTTCGACTACGTCGGACGAGCCGGCGATCTCGGTCAGCACGCCTGCGATCAGCCCGCCCGTGCAGCTTTCCGCCGTCGTGAGCATCAGCTTCCGCGCCCGGAGCGTTGTGAGCAGCGCTTCGGCTTTGGCGATCAGCTCTTCAGCAAACATGCCTGCTGCTCCCGGCGCTGGCGTGCTTCGATGGCCTTCCTGCACCACGCCCGCGCGGCCTCGCGATCGATTTCCAGGCGCTCATAGCCCATGTTCGCGAAGGTCTCCCATTTGGCGGCATTGGCGGCGCTGACGCCGACGAGCACGGGCACACCGCGACTCACCGCCTCCGAGATGACTTCGCGGTAGCCGCGGCCCGCGATCTCGTTCTTGCCGAAGCGATTGAGCAGGAAGAGATCGCTGCCACGTTCGATGGCCTCGCCTGCAAGCATGGCCAGCGCCTCGATCTTTTCAGGCTCCATGCGGCAGCCCTGCACCTCGATGGCCGGGTCGACGGCGATGGCATGAATGCCGCCGGTGCCGAGATCCTCGAGCACCATGCCGCAGCGCGGCGAACTCGCGGGGTGTGCCGTGTGCTGGACGGCGCCGGCCAGCCGCAGGCCACCGGCCGCAAGATCGTGGGCGACGCTTTCGAGAATGCGGTCCATCTCCGGACCCTGGCCAGTGCCGTAGATCATGGCCGCGAGCGGTGCGAACGGATCGGACATGGCTGCGGGCTCCTCTTCTCGTTTCCCGACCGTGCGCCTGCCGGTCGAGGGGGGTGCTAGCGGCTCGTGCCGCTGAGGCCACACGGTTTCCGCGATCTCGACAGTATGGCAGCCGGGCGTGCTACAGTTCCTTGATTTTGATCATTTCCCATCGGGCCTCAAGAGGGAACGCCATGACCGCCAAGCTCACTGCCGACGCCAAGGGCCTCTATGTCATTGCGGCGACGCCCTTCCATGATGATGGCCGCATCGATCTCGAGAGTATCGACAGCCTCGTCGATTTCTATCTCGCCTGCGGCGTGCAGGGCATGACCATCCTCGGGGTCATGGGCGAGTTCCAGAAGCTCTCCGAGAGCGAGACGCTTGAGGTTTCGCAGCGCTTCCTCAAGCGGACGGCGGGGCGGGTTCCGATCATCGTCGGAGTCTCCAATCCCGGCACCAACCAGCTCGTGAAGACCGCGCGCGCGGTCATGGAGATGGGAGCTGCCGGCGTCATGGCCATGCCCATTCGCGGCCTCACCACGGAGCCGTCCGTCGAGAACTACCTGCGCTCGATCCTGACCGCGCTCGGGCCCTCGATCCCCGTCTGCATCCAAGACTATCCCAAGCTCACGGATGTGTATTTCAGCGCTGACTGCTTCGTGCGTCTGGTCGATGCCTTTCCGCAGATCGCCATGTTCAAGCACGAGGATCTGCCGGGGCTCAGCAAGCTCTCGGTCATCCGCAAGGCATGTGACGGCAAGGCGCGGCGCTATATCCCGATCCTGTGCGGAAATGGTGGTATCCACCTGCCCCAGGAGTATCTGCGGGGTGCCGATGGCGCCATGACGGGCTTTGCCTTCCCCGACATGATGGTCGCCATGCACGCGCTCTTCGCCGCCGGCAAGCCCGAGGAGGGCGAAGATCTCTACGACCTCTACCTGCCGCTGCTGCGCCACGAGCTGCAGCCCGGCATCGGCCTGCCGCTGCGCAAGGAGATCCTGAGGCGGCGCGGGGCCATCCGCTCGGCGGCCATCCGCGCGCCGGGTCCGAAGCTCGATGCCATCGATACGGCTGAGCTCGATCGCCTTCTCGCCCGCCTCGAAAGGAAGACCGGCCAGCCGATCAAGGCGATCCGCAAAGCCTGACGACTGCGGCTTCGTGGCTGGCACGCATATCTGTTGCCATTGCGCCACGGCTTGCTTGCGCAACGGCGCCGAAGGGGCGCACGCATCCCTCGCAAATGCCATTATGGCCCGCTAAATGTCTCCGCCACGGAGTGGCGGGTCTCGCATTACGGGTGGGAGTTCAAGCAGATGTCGCGTCTGGCGCGCCCGGTCGCGCAAGCGAAGCCGACATATGACGTCGTCGTCGTTGGCTCGGGCTATGGCGGCGGCGTCGCGGCGTCGCGCCTGGCGCGCATCGGCCTCAAGGTCGCGGTCTTGGAGCGGGGACGTGAGTACCTGCCCGGCGAGTTCGCGGAGAACATGTTCGCCGCCAGGACGGCCATGCAGATCAGCGGCAAGGGGCGGCGCATCGGCCCGCCGGATGCGCTCTTCGATCTTCGTGTCGGCAAGGACGTTCACGCGCTCGTCGGCTGTGGCCTCGGCGGCACATCGCTCATCAACGCGAGCGTCTGCCTGACACCCGATGTGATGGTCCTGGAGGATGCGGCCTGGCCGGAGGAGATCCGCGTCGATCACCGCATGAACCTCGGCTACCACCGCGCCCGCCAGATGCTGGCGCCGGAGCCGCTGCCGCTGTCGGTTACGCCGATGAAGCTCGCCTCGCTCGAGCGCGCAGGCAAGGCGATCGGCCATCATGTCGAGCGCGTGCCGCTGCACATCGCCTTTCGTGAGAAGGCCAACGCGGCAGGCGTGATCCAGCCCGCGTGCACGATGTGCGGCAATTGCATGGGCGGCTGTAACAGCGGCGCCAAGACGACGGTGCATTCGACCTATCTCGCCGACGCGGTCAATCATGGTGCTGAGCTCTTCACGGGCGCCAATGTGCGCCTCGTCGAGCGGGTCAGCGGCGACCTATGGCGGGTCGTTTTCCGCAAGGTGGACGACACCGATAGCCATGTGCCCGTCGGCACGGTCACGGCGGCCATGGTCGTGCTCGCGGCCGGCACGCTCGGCACGGCCGAGATCATGATGCGCTCGCGCGAGAACGGCCTGCGCGTCTCGGATCGCCTTGGCTGGCGCTTCTCGACGAATGCCGACGTGATGTCGTTCGGCTACAACTACGACAAACCGGTCAACTCGGTCGGCATCCCGCACGGATCCAAGACCAAGGTGCCGCCGCCTGGTCCGGCGGTCGTTGGCCTCATCGATCTGCGACGCCGCCGCGACCCGCTCGACCGGCTCGCGCTCGTCGAGGCGACCGTGCCGAGCATTATGGCGCGGCTCATGCCCATGCTGCTTGCGACCGGTGCCACGCTCGCGCCCGAGGAGGCGAGCGGTGGCCTCGCGGGCCTCCTCGCCGATACCAAGCGCAACGCCGAGAGCTTCTTTGCCGGAGCTTATCAGGGCCCCGTCCACCACAGCCACGCTTTCCTCGCCGTCGGCCATGATGGTGCGGCCGGGCGCATTCTCTACGAGGACGACACGGCCGTCGTGCACTGGCCGAATGCCGGCGACGAGCCGGTTTTCACGCACATCTCGGCCATGTTGAGGACGGGTGTGGCAGCTAACGGCGGCACCTACGTGCCGAACCCCGTCAGCAGCAAGTGGCTCGGCGGCGATATCATGACCGTCCATCCGCTCGGCGGTTGCGCCATGGGGCGCGATCGCGACGCTGGCGTGGTCGATCACAAGTGCCGCGTCTTCGACGGCGATCCGACCAAGCGCGCGGACAGCGTGCACGACGGGCTCTACATCTGCGACGGCTCGGTCATTCCGCGCCCCCTCGGCGTGCACCCGCTCTTCACGATCACGGCGGTCGCCGAGCGCGCCATGATGCTCTTTGCACGCGAGCACGGGCTGGCGCTGGATGTTTCGCCCGATCCGGACGCAGCGCAGCGCGTCTTCCGCAGTGAGCCGGCCGCTAGCAGCGGCGGCGCTTCCCGTTTCGGCCGCATGTTCGGCCGCGCCGAATCGGCCTGAGGATCGCCCGATGCGCCTATCGTCCAGCCTCGACGAGCTGAAGCCCGAGTACGATGCCATCGTCGTCGGCTCGGGATATGGCGCCGGCGTTGCGGCGTCGCGCCTTGCGCGCATCGGCCTCAAGGTCGCGGTTCTCGAGCGGGGGCGCGAGTTCGAGCTCGGCACCTTCCCTGACACGATGGAGGAAGCAACCGCCGAGCTGCAGTACACGCTCGGCGACAGCCATCTCGGGCGTCGCACGGGCCTCTACGACCTGCATCTCGGCCGCGATATGCATGTGCTCACGGGCTGCGGGCTCGGCGGCACGTCGCTCATCAATGCCAATGTTTCGCTGTCGCCTGATCCGCGCGTGTGGGAGGATCCTTGCTGGCCGCCTTCGATCCTCGCCGAAGGCACGCTCGAGGAAGGCTTCCAGCGTGCGACGCGTATGCTGAGGCCCGCTCGCTATCCGAATACCGTACCTCTCGACAAGCGTGACCGTCTCCAGGCGGCGGCGGTAGCTTTCGGCACCGAGATGTCGACGTTGCCGATCAATGTCACGTTCACGCCGGGGCCGAATGCTGCCGGCGTCGAGCAGCCCGCGTGCACGCTCTGCGGCGACTGCTGCTCGGGCTGCAATGTCGGCGCCAAGAATACCGTGCAGATGACCTATCTGCCCGACGCCGTGCGCCACGGCGCCGAGATCTTCACCGAAGCGACCGTCAGTCATGTCCGCAAGGAAGGCGAAGGCTGGCGCGTTTTCTTCGAGCCGACGCGCAACCGCCGCGACAGGTTCCGCCAGCCCGATCGCTCCGTCTATGCGAGCATCGTCGTGCTCGGTGCGGGCGCGCTCGGCTCGACGGAGATCCTGCTGCGCTCGCGCCAGGAAGGCCTCGCGCTTTCGGATCAGCTCGGCGCAGGCTTCACCGGCAACGGCGATGTGCTCGCCTTTGCCTACAACGGCGACAAGCCGGCAAATGCCGTCGGCATCGGCCATCCGCCGCGATCGGGCGTTGCGCCGCCGGGGCCGTGTATCACCGGTGCCATTGATCTGCGCGCTTCGCGCCGGCTCGAGGACGGCATGATCATCGAGGAAGGCGTGCTGCCCTCGGGCCTCGCTGAGATCCTGCCGGCGACCTTCTCCGTGGACTCGCGCCTATTTGGCAAGGATA
>CAUJKI010000071.1 GCA_963205015.1 Pseudomonadota bacterium | reverse complement strand
CGCCCTATGGCAAAGGTCTCGGCGAGAAGGCGCTCGCGGCGCTGGCAGAGGGCGGCTGGCTCGTGCCGGACGCACTCTGCGTGCTGGAGGAGCGCAAGGGCGTGCAGATCGCCGTACCGGCGCCCTACGACGTCGTCGATCAGCGCACATGGGGCGACACGCAGGCCGTGCTGCTGCGGTTCAGGGGCTCTTAGTCCCCTCTCCCCGCCCGCGGGGAGAGGGCTAGGGTGAGGGGCGGCGGCATACGCCGACGTCGCATATAACGCCGCCCCTCATCCCGACCTTCTCCCCGTAAGAACGGGGAGAAGGAGAGAATTACCGCCGTCCGAACAGTCGCTCGATGTCCGCGCGGGAGAGCGAAACGTACGTCGGACGGCCATGATTGCACTGGCCAGCGCGCGGCGTCGCCTCCATCTCGCGCAGGAGCGCATTCATCTCAGGACCGGTGAGACGGCGGCCAGCGCGGACGCTGCCATGACACGCGATCGTTCCCAGAATTGCATCGAGGCGCGCTTCCAGGAGACCGGTCGTGCCTTCAGTCAGCACCTCGCGGCCGACGTCCTTTACGAGGGCAGCCACATCGCACTGGCCGAGCAGAGCCGGCGTTTCGCGCACCAGCACCGCGTTCGCCCCGAACTGTTCGAGCACGAGACCGAGCGCGCCGAGCTGTTCGGCCGCCTCGGCAAGTGCCGCAGCCTCATCCGCATCTAGGTCCACGATCTCCGGGATCAGCAGACCCTGGCGCTTGATACCGCCGTTGGCCAGCATGGCCTTCATGCGTTCGAGCACGAGGCGTTCGTGCGCGGCGTGCTGATCGACAATGACGATGCCGTCGCTCGTCTCGGCGACGATGTAGGTGCCATGAAGCTGGGCGCGCGCTGCACCGAGCGGGTGGTCCGCGGTCTCGGCCTCACTTGTCGCCAGAGATACCGTGTCGTGCACGACTTCCACGCTCGGCTCGACCGCGAGTCCGGCGAGTGGCGCCTGCATGGCCTCGCCGAAGCCGGCCGAATAGCTCGATCTCGGCGGCTGCGGCGACCATGATGACGGCTGTGGCGCGGACATCTCATTGCGCCGCGCGAGCACATCGAGCATTCGCGCGCCGCCCTCGGCACTGGCGCGATGACCAGCGCGCTCCAGCACCTCGCGAATGCCGCCGACGAGCAGCGCACGCACGGCGCCTGCATCGCGGAAGCGCACCTCGGCCTTCGCCGGATGCACATTGACGTCGACATGACGCGCATCGAGTTCGACAAAGAGCGCGACCAGCGGATGGCGCCCCTTGGGCACCATATCACCGTAGGCACCCCGCAGCGCCCCGAGCAGCAGGCGGTCGCGCACGGGCCGGCCGTTGACGAACAGGAACTGCAGGCCTGCATCCGGCCGGTTCAGCGTCGGCAGGCCGACGAAGCCGTGAAGCCGCACGTCTTCCCGGCGGCCGTCGAGCGCCAGCGCATCCGCCATGAACTCGCGGCCCATGATGCGGCCGAGGCGGTTCAGGAGACCATCCGACCCCGGCGCACACGCAGGGAGTCGCAGGCCCGTACGCTCTCCCGTCGTCAGCGAGAAGCCGATCTCGGGATGTGCCATGGCGAGCCGTTTGACCATCTCGGAGATGGCAAGGTTCTCGGCGCGCTCGGACTTCATGAACTTCAGGCGCGCAGGTGTTGCCGAGAAGAGATCGCGCACCTCGACAATCGTTCCCGGATTGAGCGCTGCGGGACGCACCTCGCCCTTGCGGCCACGGTCGACGGCAATCGCGATGCCGTGCCCGGCGGCTGACTGGCGTGTGCGGATTTCGAGATGGGCAATCGAGCCGATCGAAGGCAGTGCCTCGCCGCGAAAGCCGAGCGTCGTGATGTTGAAAAGATCCTCGTCGCGGAGCTTGGAGGTCGCGTGGCGCTCGACGGCGAGCGCCAGATCGCGCGCGTCCATGCCGGAGCCGTCGTCCGTGACGCGGATGAGGGAGAGGCCGCTGCCCGCGGTGACGATCTCGATCTCGCGCGCGCCGGCGTCGATCGCATTCTCGACGAGCTCCTTGACGACGCTCGCCGGGCGCTCGACGACTTCGCCGGCCGCAATCCGATTGATCGTTTCGGGAGTGAGCTGGCGGACGGCCATGAGTGTCGCAATCCCCGTCGCGCGCTGCGCGGGTGCGGCCACCGTGCCCTATTTGGACAGCCGCTCGCGCGTGAGCACCTTGGCGAGCTCGACGGCCGGCTGGTCGAAGGGATCGAGATCCATGAGCCAGCCGGCGAGAATCGTCTCGATCATGAAATGCATCATCAAGCCGCCGAGCGTTGCCGCGTCAAGCCGCTCGATGTCGATTGTCCGCACTGGCCTGCCGGCGCGGTTGAGCGCTTCGGGCACAGCCTGCGCCTGAGCCGCGACCAGCTCGCCGACGGCCCGACAGGCCATCACATCGAGGCCAGCGAGTTTCGCGAGCTTCGGGTCAATGACCGGACCGGGCGCGGCATTTTTGACACGCAGCACCGTCATCGCGTGCTCGTGCGGACCGTCCATGAAGAGCTGGAGCTGGCTGTGCTGATCCAGCGGGCCGAGGCAGGCGAGCGGCGTCGTACCCTGCCCGCCTTTGCCGAGGCTTTCCGCCCAAAGCTGGACGTACCAGGCGCCGAGTCGCTGGAGGCGGTCGGCATAGGACATGAAGACCATCACCCGCGCGGCCTTCTCACGAGCCAGTGCGACCGCGAGCGCGGCGCCGACGGCAGGGGCGGAGGCCGAAGGATGCGGCGCCCCGAGAGCCTGCTGGAGCACCGCGTCGGCGCCGGCACGGAGTGCGCGTGGATCGAGCCCGCGCGCCATGGCCGGGATGAGCCCGACGACGGTGAGCGCCGAATAGCGCCCGCCGATCGCGGTCGGGTGATCGAGGATCGGGATGCCGCGTGCGGAAAGGAGATCGCGCAGACCATTGCGCACACCAGGGCGCGCCGGCTCGGTAATGCCGAGGAAGAGCTCGGCCGAACGTGCGCCGAGACCGGCGGCATCCACCGCCTGCAGGGCCGCGAGCGCCTGGACCAGCGTCTCCGGCGTGCCGCCCGACTTTGAGGTGATCACGAAGCGCGTGGTCGCAAGATCGATGCCCTGAAACGCCAGCGCCAACGTGTCGGCATCGAGGTTGTCGTAGAAGCGCGTGCGCGGGCGATTGCGCTGCTCGGCATCGGCAGAGCCGGGGATGTTCCAGCCCCCGAGCTGGGCGAGCGCCTGTCCGCCGAGACTTGAGCCGCCCATACCGAGAAAGGCGATCATCTTGGCGCCGGCCGAGAGCTTCGCCAGTGCCGCCTCGGCCGCAATGATGTCCGCCTCCTCGCGCGGAAGGCGCAGGAGCGGCAGGCTGCCGTCGGCGTGCGCCGCCTTGAGGTTGGCGAGCGGTACCGCGGTCCTGTCCAGCCAAGCCGCGAGCGTGCGGTCATCGAGACCATGCGCGCCGATGCGACCGTCGAGGCAGCCGGCCAGGCTTTGATGATAGAGCCGTGTGCCGGAGGCAGCACCGGGCACATCCAGCTCGACGGGATCAGTCATCGGCTCAGCTCCCTCGCATCGCGGCCCACATGCCAATCGAGAAGCCGGCGCCTTGCGGACGCATCAGCTTCTCGAAGTTGGCATCAAGTTTTCAACGCGCCCGGATCCGGGGAGGTTCCGAGCACAGGCTCATTGCTTCGCCAGTCCCTGCGGCTTGCCGACGACCGTGACGATCAGCTCGTCAGCCTTCAACAGGCGGGCGGCCACGCGCTTTACATCGGCAAGCGTCACGGCGTTGACCAGCGCATTGCGCTTATCGATGTAGTCGATGCCATAGCCTTCGAAGAGGAAGCCGAGGAGCTGATTGGCGATCTTCGCGTTCGTGTCGAAGCGCAGCGCGAATGAGCCGGTCAGATAGTCCTTGGCATTCTGAAGCTCTTCCGGTGTCGGGCCTTCCTCGGCCATGCGCCTGAGCTCGGCGCGGATCACATCGAGCGAGCGGCCGACCTCCTCATTCTTGGTCGCGACGCCGCCCGCGAAGATCGCCGTGCGGCGATAGGGCTGCAGATAGCTGTAGACCGAATAGGCAAGGCCGCGCTTCTCGCGCACCTCTTCCGTGAGCCGCGAGGCAAACCCGCCGCCGCCGAGGATCTGGTTCAGCACGAATGCGGGCATGAAGTCGTCGTCCTCGCGCGCAATGCCCGGTGCGCCGAACTGCACGACCGACTGCGGGACATCCATATGGATGACCTGGACGCGCTCCTTGGCCTCGGGCGTCGTCGACGCCACCGGCGCCAGCTCGGCCTTCGCCGGCAGATCGCCGAACACGCGGTCGAGGAGAGCACCGAGCTGCTCGGCGTTGATGTCGCCCACGGCCACGACCTTCAGGTTGTCGCGGGCGAACGTGCGCTTGCGGAAACCTTCGAGATCGTCGCGCGTGATGCCGGCGATG
>CAUJKI010000070.1 GCA_963205015.1 Pseudomonadota bacterium | reverse complement strand
CGGGTCGTGGCGCGTGAGATCACGATGTTGAAACCCGGGTTCAGTACATTCGTTCGCTCGGAGAGCAGAAAGCGGCCGCCATAGCGCGCCGCATTCGAGATCACAAGCCACGACGCCTCGTGCACCTTCCCGTCGATCGTCGCCGTGAAGCGCCGGGGCTTGCGCGTGAGCGCGGCCATGATGGGCCAGCCGAAGGCCAGCTTGCCGATCCGCCGCTTCAGCCCAAGGGGCAGCTCGGCGACCACCTCGCCGTCGAAGCCGGCGCCAAGCATCAGGAGAAGCGGCGCGCCGTTGACGGTGCCGGTCGAGAGCCCGACGACCGGGCCATGGAGCAGCATATCCGCGATCTCTGGAGCGCCGCGCGGAAGCCGCAACTCTTCGGCGAGCACGTTCCCCGTTCCGGCGGGAATGAGCCCGCAGGGCGTATCCCTGCCTTTGAGCATCGCGACGAGGCTGCGCATTGTGCCGTCGCCCCCCGAGGCCACGAGCGCGTCGTAGCTGCCGATATCGGCGAGCGCACCATCTTGGTGTTCGCCGTCCCCGAGGCAGTGCAGGTCGGCGACCGCCCCCGCCTGCTCGAGGTGGCTCGCGACCTGGTGCGCGAGAGCGATGTGGTTTCGACCGGCAACGGGATTGTGGACGATCAGGAAGCGGCGCCGTTTGGCGAGGACGCCGGCATGACCCGCGCGCGCCTGATCGACGTGGCTCTGCGTTGAGGTCATGTGCGGCTCGCGCGGTGTGCCCGGCATCGATGCAGAATATCGAGGCGCGGATCGTACAGTCGCGTTTGCACGCCGAAGATGCCGAGCATTGTGTGGAACAGATTGTCATGGCTCGCAGGCTTGGTGGCCGCGATCTCGTGGAGACATTCCATGTCCAGGCCGAGGCGGCCTTGCGCCGACTGCGAGGCCCACATGATCATCGGGATGTGCGTCTGCTCCTTCGGTGCCAGGGCGCGCGGCAGGCCGTGGAGATAGATACCCTTCTCTCCCAAGGACTCGCCATGATCCGAGACATAGAACATCGTGGTGTCGACGCCTTTCGCATCGGCGGCCCTAAGGATCCCGATCAGCTCCGCCAGCACGTGATCAGCATAGAGGATCGTATTGTCGTAGCTGTTGACGATCTGCTCGGTCGTGCACCGGCTGAGCTGGCTCGTCTCGCATGTCGGCTGAAAGCGGACGAACGACGGCGGCACGCGCTTGTGGTAGGCTGGCCCGTGGCTGCCGATCATGTGGAGCACGATCACGCCGCCGTGTTCCATGGCTGCAAGCCGCGGCTCCAATCCATCCAGCAGGGCCTCATCGTAGCTCGTAACGTCCGCATAGAAGGCTTCGCCCTTCCTGGCCAGGACTTCCGTCGACACACCGTTGCAGACGCCTTTGCAGCCGGACTGGTTGTCGCGCCAGAGCACATCGATGCCAACGCGCTTCAGGATATGCAGCAGATTCTCCTGGGCAGCCGCTCTCGGCACGGTGAACTGGGCCTCGCCGAGGCCCGAGAACATGCAGGGAAGGGAGTGGGCGGTATCCGTGCCGCAGGAGGCGGCGTGCCTCAGGCTTAAGACACCGTCGGTTCCTGCGAGGCGCGGGTTGGTCTCGCGGCTGTAGCCGTTGAGTGAGAAATTGGCTGATCGCGCCGTCTCGCCGATGACCAGGACGGTGACGAGCGGGCGGGTGGAGACCGCCTGCCCCTGGTCGCGACGTGCATCCCCGCCGAACGTCCCAAGCCTGCCGGCGGTCCGCTGGTCCCTGCCCGCGTGATACCTCTCGAGGGCGACGATGACGTTGGAGGGCACCAACGTCAGCAGAAGAGCACGATTCTCCCTGAATGTGCCGGCGAGGTTCGCGAAGAAGGCGAAGACGAGCGCGGCCGCCACGGCGCACGACATCAAGGCGCGGACGATATTGGACGGCAGTGCTTGCGGCAGTGGCGTCCATCGAACCGGCACGATCGAGATGATGGCCGCAGGGACGACGCCCAGCAGAAAGATGAAGCCGACAAGCTGCGCCGTCAGGAATTCTTCCGCCTCGCGCGCATTCGTCTCGAGGACATTGCGCACCATGTTTGCATCGATAGCCGTCCCGAACTCCTGCACGAAGTAGGCGGTGGATGCCGAGAGGAGGATCAGGGCGGCGGCAACGGATTTCTGCACGTAGGGGAACGCCGCGACGATCAGCACGGCATTGAGCGTGGCCACCAGAATTGTGGCGAGGGCGCTGACGAACAGCCAATCCACCGTGCTGCCGGGCTGTAGGGCGGCCAGGAGCCGCCCCCAGAATGCGCTATTGAGACCGGCGACGATGTAGACGGACGTCAGCAGGGAGAGCTGACCGGGCGAGAGCGTTATGCGACGGGCCATTGGGACACCGCGTTTGTGGAAACCGTGCTTCATGTCGCTGCCTGGTGGCGGCTGAAGCGACGCTTCCCGACGGGACCATAACACCGAAGTGAGATGAGCTGCACGCGCCTGTAATGCGAGAAAACGGCAGGAAGAATGACTGATCGGCGGCGGGCGATCGCCATTTGTGCGGCCTTCAGCCGCAGAGGAGACCAATTCCAAGGCCGGATGCTGCCGGCGGTTAACCACTGATCGTCGAAGCCAAGGCTAGGGGAGCCAAGCTTGAGCCGCAGCGGCATCGAGACTAGTGTCCCTAATCCGAAGTTCGCTACACTTCGGCGCTGGGTCTCGAGCGAACGTCGGAATCAAAAGGGACACTAGAATCATGATCTTGCCAGTGTGATTCAGATCGGGAAATTCGCTCGATACCTCGCCGGGAGATGTGGCAAATTTCTCGATCATCACACTAGGATCGCAAAAATCACTAAGAAAGCTATGGGTTGCCGAACGGCGTGAGAGGGCGGTTCGGGCTTGATATCAACAACATTGTCCCTTTGACATTCGGCGAGGGTGAGGATGCTGACTTGATCGCTATCCGTGGGACGCTCAGAAGTCTCGCCGACAGCCCGGGGATGTGCGCAGAGCGGACAGCAGCATGAGCGTTGACGACGAGGCCTGGCCGGTCATCAAGCGGCTGTTCGGAGAGTACGCTCGCGACTACGCGCCCAAGTACGCCCTGGCTTTCGTGTTCATGGCCATCGTTGCAGGTTCCACCGCGCTCACCGCGTGGCTGATGCGCGACGTCATCAACGATGTCTTCGTGAGACAGGACAAGCAGGCCCTCGCATGGCTGCCGATGGCGATTGCCGGCCTGTTCATCGTCAAGGGATGCGCGGCCTATATCCAGGAGGTCATGCTCAGCCGCATCGGCAACGACATCGTCGCCCGGATGCAGAAGCGGCTCTACGAGCACATGCTCCGCATGGGAATGCCGTTCTATCAGGAGACCAACTCGGCGGAGCTCATCACTCGGATAACCACCAATGCCCGGGCGGCCCGGGACATGATGCATCTCCTGGCGGTGGGCCTTGGCAGAGATCTTCTCACCGTGGTCGGCCTGGCCGTGGTCATGGTGCTGCAGGATCCGCTTCTGTCGTGCGTGATTATCGTCGTCGGGCCGGTTGTCGCCTTCGGAATGAAGCAGCTCAGCCGCCGCGTCAAAGACGTCACGGGGCGTGAAGTACACTCTGTCGCGAAGATCGTCTCGGCGATGCGCGAGACCGCGCAAGGCATTCGCATCATCAAGTCCTTCCAGCTCGAAGACGCGATGCGGCGCCACATGGCCGCGTCCATCGAGGTTGTCCAGCGCCTCAACAACAAGATCGTGACCGTGAAGGCGCGGGTGAACCCGCTTCTCGAGACCGCCGCGGGATTGGCCATTGCCGCGGCCGTAGCCTACGCGGGATGGCGCTCCGTGGCGCAGGGCCGGTCGCCCGGCGAGTTCTTCGCTTTCATCGCTGCGCTGCTGATGGCAGGTGAGCCGCTGCGCCGTCTCTCGCGGCTTCAGCTGCAGCTCGTCGGCTCGGCCGTGCAACTGAGATTGCTCTACGACATTCTCGATGCTCCCGCCGTCGAGGCAGAAGGGACGCCAAAAAGACCGCTGGTCGTGACGCACGGCGAGGTTCGCTTCGACGACGTCTACTTCGCATACACCGCCAGCACGCCGGTCCTGAATGGCCTGAGCTTTGCCGCGCCGGCCGGAAGAACCACCGCGCTCGTCGGCCTATCCGGCAGCGGCAAGACGACGATCTTCAACCTGCTTCAGGGCCTCTGGCGGCCGGCGGGTGGGCGCATCTCGATTGACGGCCAGATGATCGACGAGGTCTCGCTGGCGTCCCTGCGCAGCCGGATCGCACTGGTCAGCCAGGACGTGTTTCTCTTCGAGGGAACGATCCGCGAGAACCTGACCGGTGACCTGCGGAACTGCTCGGAGGAGACTATCCGGGCGGCAGCGCGGGCCGCCCATGCCGACGAGTTCATCTCCCGGCTCCCCGATGGCTACGACACGCAGGTCGGTGAGCTCGGCGGGCGGCTCTCGGGCGGGCAGCGCCAGCGCATCGCCATCGCACGCGCCGTCCTGAAGGATGCGCCGATCATCCTGCTCGACGAGCCGACGTCAGCGCTCGACAGCGAGACCGAGCGCATCATCCAGACCGCGCTCCATGCGCTGTCGCGCGGGCGCACGACAATCGTGATTGCGCATCGCCTCGCCACCGTCGCGCGTGCCGATGTCATTCACGTGCTCGATCACGGGAGGGTCGTCGAGAGTGGCACGCAGTCCGAGCTCTTGCGCCACGACGGCCGCTATGCACGCCTGCACCGCCTCCAGTTCGAGAATCTGGAAGCGGGCTGAAGGCGGGCGCCGCGCATCTTTCTGCCTGCGCGCGACAATAGTTGTCGCTGTGGTACGTGGGAAACTTACAGCTCCGAGGTTCACGCGCTAGTCTTCAGGCTCTGATCACTCCGGGTGTTCATATGCGCGGATCGGATTTCTGTGACGGCTTCGATGTTCTGTGCTGTCCTGTCGACAAGGGCGAATTGACTCAGGAAGGGCCATGGCTGCGGTGCGCTGCGGGCCACAGTTATCCCGTTGTGATGGGCGTCCCCGTTCTTCTTCGCGCCGACATCAAG
>CAUJKI010000069.1 GCA_963205015.1 Pseudomonadota bacterium | reverse complement strand
GTCCAGTCCACCGAACTGGTCGACTGCCGCCGCGATCAGCGCGCGCACGGAGCCTTCATTCACCATGTCGAAGGGAAGACCCAGGGCACGCGCGCCGGCCGCTTTGAGCCCTGCGGCAACCTGCCTTGCATTTTCGGCACTGAGATCGCCGATGACGACGCTGGCGCCCTCTTCGGCAAGCCGCTGCGCGGTAGCCGCGCCGATGCCACTGCCGCCACCGGCGATGACGAAAACCTTGTCTTTCAATCCGCGCATCATGAGCCCCCGGGGGATCGACCGCGCACCCCGAGCGCGGTGGTTTGATCATAGGGTGCCGTCTGTTCCCGCGACAAGACGTGGAGCGGCTGCCAGCAGGTCTTCGCGATCGACCGTGGCAAAGACCACTGCTGACGCGTAACATGAGCAGTCAAGCGCCTTGACGGTGTCCTGGCGCACCACTACAGGGGAATCGCGTTATGTCTTTGGTGCTCAAGCGCCTTGTCCGTCATGGTATCCAGTTCGCGGCAATCGGTCTGGCGACCGCCTCGGCCGCACCCGCAGAGGAGGCGTCTTCAAGTGTCGAGATCCAGGAGGTCGTCGTGACCGCCGAGCGGCGCGAGAGCAACCTGCAGGTTACCCCGATCGCGATCACCGCCATGGATGCCGCGACACTCGTCGACCGCGGCATCACGGACCTCGAGGGCATCATCAAGGCCACGCCCAGCATGTCCTTCACGCCCTATCCGCCCACCGCGAACACCCTGACGCTCTACATGCGCGGCTCGGGCGTGCAGGATGTCGGGCAGATCACCATCGACACGGCGATCGGGCTCTACCAGGACGGCTTCTACATCTCGCGCGGCCAGATGGTGACCTTCGATCTCGCTGACGTCGAGCGCGTCGAAGTGCTGCGCGGCCCGCAGGGCACGCTCTATGGGCGCAATACCACCGGAGGGGCGGTCAACCTCATCAGCAAGAAGCCCTCGGGTGAGCTCGGCCTCAAGCAGGAGCTGGAGTTCGGCAACAACGGGCGGTTCAGGAGCCTCACGGCGCTCGATCTGCCGCAGTGGCACGGATTGTCGGCCAAGCTCTCGTTCCTGAAACGCCAGAAGGACGGCTACGTCAAGAACCTCGCGCGGGACAATGATTTCGGCGAGGAGGACCAGGTTGCCGGGCGCGTGGCGCTGCGCTGGGATGGTGGCGGACCTTTCACGGCCGACTACTTCTACGAGCGTGGGGATCTCGACTCCACCCCCCTTTACTACACCAACTCCGCTCTCGTCGGGCTCATCCCGGGGTATTCCGATAGCGGCAGGCCCGAGGGCCACAGCTACCGTGCCATGAATCTGCCGGAAAGCCCTGGGGAATACGAGAGCCATGGCCTCACGCTCGCCTGGAAAATCAACGATGCGCTCACCCTGAAGTCGCTCACGGGTTATCGTGACCTGAGCGTGGCCTACAACCAGGACTATGCGGAAACCTTCTTTGCGGGGTTCCGCAGCCTCGACGACATCCGCTCGCACCAGTTCTCGCAGGAGTTGCAGGCGCTGGGCAGCGCCTTCGACGGCCGCATCGAGTACATCGTGGGGCTGTACCACTTCGAGGAAGCGGGGCGACACTTCCAGAACACCGTCATCACCAATGCCCTCCCAGGGTCGTCCCCGCTGCTGCTGAACAAGGATCGACTCGTCTCCATGAAGTCGGAGTCGCAAGCCGCCTTTGCGCAGCTCACCTGGACACCGCCGGTGCTCGATGACCGGCTCGGACTGACCTTCGGTGGCCGTTACACCAGTGACAAGCGCTCGGCACAACGCCAACTGCTGACGACGTATTTCGGTTTCCCGATCGCGCAGGAACCCGCTCCGGGGCTCATCAATGCGAACGACCTCGAGTCGAGCCGCTTCAATCCTTCCTTCACGGCGAATTTCGCCTGGAACGACGACGTGAACACGTATCTCCGTGTCGCGACGGGATACAAGGCCGGTGGTTCGAGCGAATCGGTGGACGTCGGACAGTTCGGCGTCACTTTCGCGCCGGAAGATGTCACGGTGTACGAACTCGGCCTGAAATCCTATCTTTTCAGTCGGCACATGCGTCTGAACGCCGCGGCGTTCATCAGCAAGTACGAGGACATGCAGCTGTTCTTCAACACGAGCCCTGGCGATCTCTCGGTGGTGCTCGGGCTGAATGCCGGCAAGGCCACGATCAAGGGACTTGAAGTCGAGACCCTCTGGCAGCCGATCCCTTCCCTCAGCCTCACGCTCGAGTACACCTATCTTGACGCGAAGTACGACGAGGTTCGGGCGCCTGCCGGCACGATCTTCGACCCGGCCGTCAACCCGGCCTCCCCCTATCAGGTAGGTCAAGACGTGAAGCAGCTGTTCTCCACCGGCTATGCCCCGGAGAACACGCTCAACCTGGGCGCGAGCTGGACTTTCCTGCAGCTCGATCGCAGCGACCTCACAGCGATCCTCAACTATCGCTGGGAGGATCGCACCTACCACAGCTCGGGAGCCGGACCGGCCGTGCCGAACCACGAGACGGCCTCGCGCCCGTCGTTCGGCCTGCTGGATGGACGCCTTTCCTGGAAGACCGAACTTGCGGGCGACAGCCGTCTGCGAATCGATCTCTGGGGCAAGAACCTTGCCGACAAGGAGTGGCCGCTCTACGTGATCGCCTCGGGCAGCCCGGTGGCGGTGCGCGATCCGATCACCGGTGTCGTCTCGCCTGCCGGCTACTTTTCCGCGCCCATCGCCTGGGCCGAGCGGCGCACCTACGGGGTGAACCTGGTGTACGAATACTGACCGATGATGCGGCGATTGTTCGCATCGCTGCTTGCTGTCATCAGCCTGATGCTTGCAACCGGCGGCATCAGGCTGATGCTGCTCGGTGGATCGGCCTACTACCTCGTCACCGGTGGGCTGCTCGCAGCCAGCGCGGTACAGCTGTGGCGTGGGCGAAGAAGCGGTGTCTACCTGTACGGAGCCACGTTCTTTGGAACATTGGCTTGGTCGATCTGGGAAGCTGGCCTCGATGCCTGGGCGCTCCTGCCCCGCCTCGGATTGCTGCTCGCGCTCGGCGCCTGGCTGCTGCTTCCAGCCACGAGGCGCGGGCTGACACCAACTGCCTTCGTACCGTCCATCGAGCGCTGGTTGGGAGGCGCGCGCCTGTCACTGCTCATTGCTGGGTCAGCCGCGGTCGCCGTACTGTGCGGCTGGGTGCTGCACAATGCAGGTTCCACACCACAGACTGACCCCATCTATCAGACAGGCGTTCAGCCGCGTCGCAGCGCCACCGGTGCTCGGCAGGCGACGCAGGCAGAGCCGAAAGCGACCGAAGACTGGCTGCATTATGGTGGCGACCCCGGTGGCTCGCGCTTCAGCTCGGCCGTGCAGATCACGCCCGCCAACGTCGACAAGCTGGAGGTGGCCTGGATTCACCGTACGGGCGGAAGTCCACCACCCGGCTACATTACTTTCGAGGCCACGCCACTCAAGGTCGGCAAGGCTCTCTACCTGTGCACCGGCTACAACGACGTCATCGCTCTCGATGCCGATTCGGGCCGGGAAATCTGGCGCTATCAGGCACAGGTTGAGACTGCCGACGTGTTCACGTTCACCTGCCGCGGCGTGGCCTATTACCGCGTGCCGGGAGCGACGGGCACGTGCGCCGAGCGCATTTACACCAATACAGTCGATGCGCGCCTGATTGCCCTCGATGCGCACGATGGGCAACCGTGCCGCGACTTCGGATCGGGGGGCGAGACCTCGCTGCTGGCGGGCATGGGCAATGTCGTGCGAGGTTACTATTACGTAACCTCTGCGCCGACACTCGTGCGTGGCAGGATCGTACTGGGCGGCTGGGTGACGGATGGGCAATACTGGGGCGAGCCGTCGGGGGTGATCCGCGCGTTCGACGCCGTCACGGGCCGCTTGGCATGGGCCTTCGACATGGGTCGGCCCGATCGCCAGGGCGAGCCGCCACCTGGTGAGCACTACACGCCGGCCACCCCCAACTCCTGGGCACCGATGAGCGCGGACGAGGAACTCGGCCTCGTTTTCGCCCCGACTGGCAATGCCACGCCCGACTATTATGGCGCGCAGCGTCGCAGCTTCGACGATCAATACTCGTCGTCGGTCGTCGCAATCGACGCCGAGACGGGCAAGATCCGCTGGTCTTTCCAGACGGTCCACCACGATCTCTGGGACTACGATGTCGCATCACAGCCGACGCTCTTCGATCTGCCGACGCCCGAAGGCGTACGCAAGGCATTGCTGCAGCCGACCAAGCGCGGCGAGATCTTTGTTCTTGATCGCATGACTGGCGAACCCATCATGCCGGTCGAGGAGCGTCCCGCCCCGCAGATTGGCGCCCCACCGGGCGAGCGCCTCTCGCCAACCCAACCCTACTCCGTCGCCATGCCTTCGTTCCGTGGCCCCGACCTCACGGAACGCAGCATGTGGGGGATGACGCCGCTCGATCAATTGTGGTGCCGCATCCGCTTCAGGGAGGCACGCTACGAGGGCGCATTCACGCCGATTGGACGGGAGTGGACCGTGATGTTTCCCGGCTTCTTCGGCGGCCACAACTGGGGCGGAGTCAGCGTCGACCCCGAACGACACATCATGGTGGCGACATCCAACCGGATGGCAAACTACAACCGCCTGCTGACGCGCAAGGAGGTCGAGGCGCGCGGCCTGAAAGCCCGGCGCCCCGGCAGCACGGAATTTGTCGGCGGCGCAGTGCCGCAGGAGAACACTCCTTACGGCGCCGATGTACAGGTGTTCTTCTCGCCGCTCGAGGTGCCTTGCCAGCAACCCCCTTACGGGTTTCTGTCCGGTGTGGATCTTCTCACCGGGCAACTGCTCTGGCATCACCCGCTTGGTTCCGCCCAGGATATCGGTCCACGCGGCATCCGACTCGGACTGAAAATTCCCTTCGGCCCACCGAGCGCCGGCGGCGCCATCACGACGGCTGGCGGATTGACTTTCGTCGCTGCGTCACAGGACGCTTACCTGCGCGCCTTCGACACCGGCAGCGGCGAATTGCTCTGGGAGGGCCGCCTCCCGGCCGGCGGCCAGGCGACCCCAATGACCTATGTGTCGGCCAGCGGCAGACAGATGGTGGTCATTGCTGCAGGCGGCATGGCATCGTTCAAGACGAAGATGGGTGACTACGTGGTGGCGTTCGCCTTGCCGCAGAAGCATCGATGATCCCCTTGCGTGATATCGCATCGAACCTGCAAGTGCCGGAGGGGCCCGTCGCGCTGTCCGACGGCAGTGTGCTCGTCGTCGAGATCCTCGGTGGCTGTCTGACCCGCATCCGCCCTGATGGCTCGAAGCAGCAAGTCGCACAAACCGGTGGCGGACCGAACGGCGCCGCCATCGGCCCTGACGGGCGCTGCTATGTCTGCAACAGCGGCGGCTTCGCCTGGATCGAGCACGACGGCCGGCGTATACCGGTCGCAGAGGCCCCAGCGAATGCGCAACCGGGGTCGATCCAGCGCGTGGATCTCGACAGTGGCCGGATTGAGACCCTGTATATGGAAGCGAACGGCCGACCGCTGCGCTCGCCCAACGATCTCGTCTTCGATGCGCACGGCGGCTTCTGGCTCACGGACTATGGCAAGGTCTACGATCGCGTGCGCGATCGCGGCGCGGTGTGCTATGCACACGCCGACGGAAGCTTCATCGAAGAAGTCATCGCGCCGCTCGACAGCCCGAACGGGATCGGCCTGTCGGCCGACGGCCGCGCGCTCTTCGTCGCGGAGACCTACACCGGGAACATCCTGCGCTTCGAGATCGAAAGCCCGGG
>CAUJKI010000068.1 GCA_963205015.1 Pseudomonadota bacterium | reverse complement strand
CCTCGAAGTCCTTGGCAACTTCCTGTGAGCCGCCGATGAGCCGATCCGGCGCTGTGCCGGTGTTCGTGATCTTCATGAATCCGGCGCCGATCTTCGACTTGCCCGGTGTGGCGCGCGACCAGGGCGCCTCGATCACGATATCGCCGGCCTTGAACGTGCGCGTGTCCGTTGCCTGCTGGGTGGCAGGCTGGCCCTGAGCCTGCACCAGCCGGACGGCAGGCGCTGGTTGCTTGAGATCATGCGCCGACTGGCCCGTAGCAGGGATCTCGGTCCATGCCGAGCTTCCTTTCTCACATTCCTGGACAGTGGGAAAATGGACCGTATCGCCCGCCTTCAGGCTCGCGGCCACGAAGCCGACAAAGATGAACTCGTCGTAGTGATCATCGGCAAGACGCCCGCTCCAGGTGATCTCGCGCACGCCCTCGGTGAGCTTCGCGCCGTGATAGTAGGGGTAGGTTTGCGCATAGGCGCCGCGCGTCGTTTCGATCGCCCAGCCGGGCTTGGGCTGCGGCTTGACGCCGATGATGCCTTCCGGGATCTGTACGCGAACGCGCGTCGTGGCCGAGCCCTCGCAGCCGTGGGGTACGCGCATGACGCCTTTGTAGGGTGCGCCGACATTCGCTTCGCGCCGTTCCAGCGAGGGGTGTGCGCCGGCTTGAGCGACGAGTGCTCCGATCAGGATAGCGGCGAGGGGGAGTGAGGTCATGATGTGCATCTTGGATGCTCCTCTCACATACTTTCATTCAATGTGCACTGGGGCGGCGCCAAGTTGCGCGGCCCCGCTTGTGTGATCACCAGCGGTATTTCACGCCGGCAAAGACGGCGCGGCCCGTCCCTGGCTCGAACAACGGCGATGTGGGCAAGGCGACATCGATGATGCTCGCACTCGCGATGTAGGCGGCATTCGATAGATTGCGCCCTTCGATATAAGCGGAGAACGGCCCGCCATTGTCGAAGCCGAGCTTCAGGCCCCAGATCGCATAAGCTTCTGTCTCGAGCGTGTTGGCGCTGTCGACGTAGTAGGCCTGCGGCACCCACTCGACATTCGGCCCGAAGAAGATTCCGCTTGGATGCTTGTAAAGCAGCTCCGCCCGCATGAAGTGGCGCGGCGCGCCCGGCAGGATGTTGTTGCCGAAGTTCGAATCGCCGTCGAACCGGAAATCGTTAAGCGTGTAAGCCACGTTGAGCCAGAGCCGGTCGGGCGAGGGGCCGGGCGCGACAAGACCCTTCATGACGACGACACCGAAACCCACCTCGATGCCCTGATGGACTGTCCGGTCCGCATTCACGACCTGGCAGGTCCCGAACGAGCTGTAGAGGCACTGCAACTCATTGCTGATCTCCATCCGGTACAGCGCCAGATCCCAGGTGAAATCGGGCCGCCTGCCGCGCGTGCCGATCTCGTATGTCGTTGCGCGCTGCGCCTTGATGTCGGTGAACGAGATCGCCGGCACAGCCACTGACGAGCTCTCGCCGAAGCTCGGCACCTCAGCGCTGCGCGACACGTTGATGAAGGCCTGCCACGTGCGATCGATGTCCCAGAGCAGGCCCACCTTCGGGCTCCAGAGATTGAATTCCGTCGATCCTGAGACGGAGCCACCTCGGTTCTCGCGGTCGCGCGTCGCGTACAGGAATTGCGTCCCGGTCACCAGCGCAACGGCCGGCAGGAAGTAGAACGAGTTCTCGGCGTAGAGCGCCAGGTTCTCCGACCGGTCGAGTGAACTCGACAAAGGTGTGGTACCCTTGCTGGCACCCGGGCCGTTCGCGTATTGGCGATTGCCGATCCGGCCATTGTGGAGCTGGGCGCCGGCAATCAGGCGATTGCGGTACCCGCCGGTGACGATGCGATCGTCGACAATGCGGGCGAAGCCGCCGTAGTCCTCGTACTGGTAGTCCAGCCACTGGAAGATCGGGTGCATGAGGTGGCGGTCGTTGTAGAACGCCCCGAACTCCACGGCCGTCCCAGGCGCCAGCTTGATCGTCGTCTTGTTGGCGACGCGCCAGGCATCGATATTACGCTGCCAGTCGTTGGTCACGTTGATGGCCGCTGCGGCCTTCGGATCGGTGAGCGCCGAAGTGCGCGTCACGCTGCCCGGAATGCGCTGCATGATGTCGCTGACGCCGAAGTAGAAGCGCGTCTCGACATTCTCCGAGAGCCGGATGCCGACATTGCTGCTCCCGCGCGTCGACTCGCCCCAACTGTGCTCTCTAAAGCCGTCCTGCTCCTGCCATGAGGCCGTGAGAAAGAGATCGAACGGCCCGTTCGCCCCGGCAATGCTGGACTGCAGACGGTGGAAGCCGAAGCTGCCGATGTCGGCGCTGGCCGAAATGCGGCTTGCGTCGCGCCCTGTCGGAGTGACGAAGTTGAGAGCGCCGCCGAGCGAATTGGCACCGTAGCGGAGCGCGTTCGCACCCTTGTAGACCTCGACGTAGCGATAGGCACTCGGATCGATTTCCTGGAGGTCGCCATAGCCGTCGGCGGTATTGCGCGGGATGCCGTCCTCGAAGATCTGGACGCCGCGCAGGTGGAAGTTGCGCGAGAGGCCGGAACCGCGGATCGACAGGCGCGAGTCCTCGCCCCATTTGGGCTGGACGAAAACACCCGGCACATAGTCGAGCACATCCTTGATCGTCGCGGCCGGCGTGCTCTGCTTGTAGGCCGTGTCCGGCACGACGGCGACCGCGCCTGGAACGCGCGTAAGCTCTGCCTGGATCTCGGCCGTCGTCGGTACCGTGAGACTGTTGCGGCCATCGAAGGTGATTGGCGCGCCGGCACCCGTCGGTGATGGTTGTGGCGGCTCGGCTGCCGCGACGGGGCGCGGTGCGCTCGGCTGCGCGGCACGGCGCTTTGCAGGTGTCGCCTTGGGCTTGCTCGTCTCCACGACGAGGCCGGGCAGTGACAATGACGTGCCCTGTGCGAGCGCCGCGCCTCCCGCGGCTCCCAAAATGCTTGCTGTCACGACGGTGGTCAGGATTTTTCTCGCGCGCGCGACTCGTGGAGCCTGCACCGGCCAGCTTGGCCTATGGCTTCTCATGATGACGCATATCCCCGGATGCGAATGACGAATTGCAGGCCAGTGGCAGCGCCCTGGCCCGAGAAATCAGTCAGTCATCACGCAAACAGAGGTGGTCCGCGAGCCGGCGGAATGAACGCGCGCAGCAGCTCCGTGCCGCGAAGGGCCGGAGGCGGGCTTGGCTGCTTCGGAACGAAGGCAACGTAGTAGGGGACGAGGTCCGGGGGGAGTAGGATTATGGCAGGCCCGAGCCCCGAGCAGAGGGGGCAATTGTTCTGCGCGTCGGTCGGGCGGGGTACATCCGGCAGGCTCGCGGTGTCCACGGTGCCCGTGCCGCTCGGATGGCAGATGAGGAGCAGGTCCTTGATCAGCTCGACGCGCTGCAGGTGGGCATCGAGCATGACGCCATTGTGGCGCACGACCGCGTGAGCGTGCAGCAGCACGCCCAGCAGCACCACGAAGCTGATCAATCGGCGCAGCATGGGAACTCCCCGCTGCCATTGTGCTCAGTTCGTGCTGCAATTCAAGAGATCGGCGGCCGCTCGCCCTTTTTGTCGCTCCCGAGGTGTTGCCTCGGGCGCGTTGAACCACGCCCTGCCCATTGCTACCGTCTTGTGGCCACTTAAGGATGGAGCCCCCAATGACCACGGCGCTGGTTTGGCACGAGAAGCTGATGTGGTTCGATGCCGGTACCTTCGCGGGGCCGATGCCGGTCGGTGGCTGGGTACAGCCCGGCGAGAGCTCGGAGAACCCCGAGACCAAGCGGCGTATCAAGAATCTGCTCGATGCGACCGGCATGACCGCCCACATGAAGGTCGTCACCCCGGCGCCGGCCAGCGACGAAGATGTTCTGAGGGTGCATACCCCGGCCTATCTCGCGAAGGTCAAGGGCCTCTCCGGCGCCTACGGCGGTCAGCTCGGCGTCAGTGCCTTTGTTGGGCCCGGCGGCTATGAGCTGGCCCTGCTCTCGGCGGGCGCGACGATCGCCGGCGTGGA
>CAUJKI010000067.1 GCA_963205015.1 Pseudomonadota bacterium | reverse complement strand
GGGCAACCTGACAGAGCGCTGGAAGGTGTTCGGAGGTGTCGCGCTGATCGATAGCGAGCGTAAGCATGGGGCCGCAGTCGACCGGACGCAAAGTGATACCGATTACACCGTGAATGGTGTCATTGTTTCCACGACGAACGGGCAGGAGCTCGCATACACGCCCAAGATCACAGCGAGCTTGTGGTCGACTTACAAGGTGACGGATGCCTTCACGGTCGGCGCCGGCTTCCAGTATGTGGGCGAGTCCTGGGCCGGTCGCCCGGATGATGCCACGCGCATCATCGCAAACGGCAGGTTCGGCAAGCTCCCCGACTACTTTGTCGTGAACGCCATGGCATCCTACGACGTTACGGAGAACATCACGGTTCGTCTGAATGTGGACAACGTTTTCGACGAGCTGTACGCATCGTCGATGAACTGGCCGGGGGTGCGTGCGCAGCTTGGCCCGCCCCGCACCTACTGGCTGAGCGCGAGCTTCAAGTACTGAGCGCGCTGAAATCGTCGAGTTGGAGATTGCCGGGCTTGCCCGGCAATCTCGCGTTTTGGAGGTCCGATGCTTGTAACCATTCCAGACGTGCTGACCTCGGATGAGGTCACGCACATTCGCCGCGTGCTGGAGAGCACGCCGTGGATCGACGGGCGCGCCACCGCAGGCGACCAGGCCTCCGTCGTGAAGAACAACCTGCAGGTGCCGCTCGACGCTCCCGAGGCGCAGGAGCTCGGCCAGATCATCCTGCGGGGGCTCGGACGCAATCCGACATTCACCACGGCGACGCTGCCGCTGCGTGTTCTGCCGCCGATGTTCAACCGCTACGACGTCGGCATGACGTTCGGCGCCCATGTCGACAATTCGATCCGTGCGCTCCCCTCGGGTCAGCGCCTCCGGACGGATGTCTCATCGACGCTGTTCCTCACACCGCCGGAGGACTACGACGGCGGCGAACTCGTCGTGCACGATACGTACGGCACGCATACGGTAAAGCTGCCGCCGGGCCACATGGTCGTCTATCCGGCGACGAGCCTGCACAGTGTCACGCCCGTCACCCGCGGGAGCCGCTGGAGCGCCGTCTTCTGGACCCAGTCCATGATCAAGGACGACTGGCGGCGCCACATGCTCTATGATCTCGACATGGCGATCATCAGGGCGAGATCGATGCTGCCGGACGACGATCCGGCCGTCTCGGCGCTGGTGGCGCACTATCACAACCTGCTCCGTCACTGGTCCGAGATCTGATGCGCGACGAGGCCGCGCCCGCAAAGGCCGTCTTCACCTGGGAGGCCGCGCCGCACTACGAAGCGCACCTTGCGGGCGATCCGGCCTTTTTGGGCACGCGCATGCAGCAGGCGGCCGTGGATGGGGATGTGGCGGCGCAGCTCGGCTGGGCGCACATGCTTCTGGAAGGCCACGGGACGGCGCGAGATCCGGAGGCTGCCTTCCGCTGGTTTCAGCTCGCCGCGCGCTCCGGTAGCGCCGAGGCCATCAACATGGTCGGGCGCTGCTACGAGCTTGGCTGGGGCACGGCGCGGAACGCACGCATGGCCGCGCAGTGTTTCCGTGCGGCGTCCGAACTGGGGCACGCGTGGGCGAGCTTCAATCTCGCCATGATGATGCTGGCCGGTGACGGCGTCGAAGGCGAGCGGAGCGAAGCCCTCACGCTTCTGGTGCGCTCGGCGCGCAGGGGGAACGCCAAGGCGATGAACTACATCGGCGAGGCATGCGAGGAAGGTTGGCTCAGGTCCCCGAAAGTCCTTGCCGCTCGCCGCTGGTACCTGCGTGCGGCGCGCCGTGGCTGCTTTCGTGGAGCGTTCAACACGGCCCGCCACCTCATGGCGGAAGGGGATCTCGAGGGCGCCACGCGGTGGCTCCGGCGATCGATCGAATGGGCGCCAGGGAGCTTCTGTGCGGAGCTCAGTACCTATCTCGCCGGACATGCGGAGCCGCGCCTGCGCGAAATCTCGGCACTGGCACGCGAGCGGGCCGGGTCGGGCCCCTGACGGCCCTCGACGGGCCTCACGTCTGTTGTTCCCTGTACAATGCGGGCTTACGGAGGGCTGGGGCGCTCCGGTGCCAAGAAGTCGCGCCACGTCGGGCATGGGTGGCCTTTCTTTCGATCCAGAGTCAAGATATACGGGCCGTCGCGCGGAGAGTGCGGCCGTGCCTAGGCCCCTGAGCCGGTCTCGAGGGACGCGATAGCCCGATGTCTATGTACGGCGACAAACTGGAACCCCGGTGGTGGTGGTGGCGGCGTCTGATGGCCTCCGCGACCGTCGTCATCGGGCTGCACGCGAGCTTTGTCGCCTATGCCTATTTCAAGCCGCCGGTGGAAGAGGTGGTGGAGGAGTCCGAGGGCGCCTTCATGCTCGAGCTGTCGCCGCTGCCGGTCGCGGCCGCAGCCGATGCCGCCGAGCTGCCTGGGCCCTCTGCCGAGGTGACCCAGCCCCAGATCATCGAGAAGACGCCGACGGAGGTTGTTCCCGAGGTCACGCCGCCCAAGGAGGTGCCGCTCCCGGTCGCCCCCGATCCCGAGCTCGCGATGCCTATCCAGAAGCCGATCGAGGAGCCCAAGGAGGAGAAGGAGGAGGTCGAAAAGCCGGTCGAGAAGCAGGAGGTCAAGGAGGAGAAGAAGGAGGAGGAGCCCGAGGTCGAGGAAGCCAAGCCTCAGGAAGCCATGGTTCAGCAGGGCGCGCCTCCGGCCCCGACGGCAACGCCGGCACCAACGACAGCGGCACAGCGCCAGGGTACGACGGACCGGCCCTCGGACGAGGCCATGTCCTGGTCGAAGGCGTTGATGAATCACCTTGGCCGTCACCGCCGCTATCCGGTTGCGGCGCGACAGGCGGGGCATCAAGGTGCCGTGCAGGTCCGCTTCACGATCGACCGCAAGGGGCAGGTTCTTTCGGCACGCGTCATCAAGGCGTCGCACAGCAGTCACCTCGACGCCGAGGCTCTCGAAATGCTGAAGCGGGCTTCGCCGTTGCCCCAGCCGCCCAATGACGTCCGCGGGGAAACCGTGGAGCTGGTGATCCCCATCGAGTTCACGATCAAATAGTGCGCCGCGCCGGCGCTCAGCGGCGCAGCAGGTGCGGACCGATATCGGCGACCGTGGTGCAGCCAGTCAGGGCCATCGCCGCCTCGAACTCGTCGCGCAGCAGCCGCAGCACATGCGCCACCCCCATGGCGCCGTTGACGGCGAGCCCGTAGACGATGGGCCGCCCGATCATGACGGCCGCAGCCCCGGCAGCGAGCGCCTTGAGCACGTCCGTGCCGCGCCGGATGCCACCATCGACGATGATCGGCGCGCGTCCGGCAACACGCTCGGCAATTTGTGGCAGGACATCGATGGTGGCCGGCGCCGTATCGAGCGTGCGTCCGCCATGGTTCGACACCACGATTCCATCGATGCCGGTATCGAGCGCGCGCGCGGCATCGTCGCCGGTCAAGATTCCCTTGAGAACGATGGGAAGCGGCGTCACGCCTCGCAGCCACGCAATGTCGCACCAACTCGGTGCCATCGCCATGAAGTGTTCGAAGATGGCGCTCTGGAGGTCTGATGGCGCGGGTGGATCGGGTTGCGCAAGTCCGCGCAGGTTCTCAGGCACCAGCTCCGGCGGTACGCGGAAGCCGGCGCGCTGTTCGCGATTGCGCACGCCGCTGACGGGCGCATCGACCGTGACGACCAGAACCTCGTAACCGGCGGCCTCTGCACGGCGCACGAGCCGCAGCGTATTCTCGCGATCGGGCTGCATGTAGAGCTGGAACCAGCGGCAGGTATCGCCTGCGGCCGCCACCGCTTCCATGGCGATCGTCGCAAGCGTGCTGAGGACCATGCCAGCCCCCTGGGCTGCTGCGGCCATGGCG
This sequence comes from Pseudomonadota bacterium, assembly GCA_963205015.1. GTDB lineage: Bacteria > Pseudomonadota > Alphaproteobacteria > Rhizobiales > Hyphomicrobiaceae. The sequence continues at coordinate 1,551 of CAUJKI010000067.1, read as the reverse complement.
GTGGCGCGCTCGGCATCAGGATGCGCGAGGCCCTGATGTGCGACCGGCGCGACGATGATCGGATGCGCGTACGTGCGCCCGAAGAGGTTGACGCGAGCGTGGCCGCCCGGCCCGCCATTGAGCACGCGCGGCAGGAGCGCGAGCCGATCGTAGGCTTCCCGGTTCCAGCGCAGTGTCAGTTCATCGGCCGCTCCGCCCGAGAAATACGCCCATGCGCCCGCCTCGAGGCGCTTTCCTGCAAGCAGCTCGTAGTCGGCGAGGCAGAGGGGAAGTGGATCGCGGGGCACGGTCATGGGACCAACCCTGGCACGACAGTCTGCGCGCCGCAAACGTCCGAAGGCCGCAGCCCGCCCGCCGGGGCCACCGGGAGCGGCGGCCGAGATTGCACGCGCGGCCTGGATGGCGGATGCTTTGGGATCACGCGCACCCTGAGGATCAAGACATGCTCAAGCTCTACTTCTCGCCGTCGTCCAGCTCGCTTGCAACGCATATCGCGTTGATCGAATGCGGTGCTCCCTACGAGCTGGATGTCCGTCTTCTGTCCAAGCAGGCGACGCGCACGCCCGCGTATCTGGCCATCAACCCCGACGGTAAAGTGCCCGCGCTCGTCACGGAGAACGGCCGCATCCTGACCGAGGTGGCGGCGACGCTCTACTACATCGCGCGCCGGTACCCGGCCGCTGGTCTCTGGCCGGAGGGCGCCCTTGACGCGGAGGCGGACGTGATCTCGTGGATGTCGTTCGTCGCATCGACGATGCACGGTTCGCGTGCGCGAGGACCGGAGCATGTCGCGAATGCCTTCAAGGTCGCGAATCAGAAACTGGGCGATCGCGAATGGGCGATCGGCCGCTACTCGATCGCGGACATTCATCTGTTCCGCGTCCACTGGCGCTTCCGGCCCGGCATAGAAGCGCCGCTCGGGACCTATCCTGCGCTCGAAGCTCACCACGAGAGAATGCTCACCCGTCCGGCGGTCAAGAAGGCGCTGGAGATCGAGAAGGCCTACGGGTAGGTGCTGCGCTGCTGCCGGTATGCAATGAGGCGGACGTCAGCATCCTGCGCGCGGTACAAATGAATGGCGCCTGCCGAAGGGGGTCGGCAGGCGCTGGGGAAATCGAGTGACACAGGACATCGGATGTTTCCGCATCCGGTGCAACAGGACCACGGGGGTGATCGAGAAGCGCACGAATCATTTTATAGCACAACACGCGAGTCGGCGCCATTGCGGACGCGTGCGCGACCGCTTCAATCACGCGCGCGCTAGTAGCCGAGCAGGAATGGATTCTGTCCGCCTCGCTTCCAGCCTTCCTCGGCAAGCAACATATCGAGGCCGACGGTCGCCACATCGTCGCTGAGCGCTTCGAGTTCCATATTGGTCGCCTGATAAACGACCTTTACGTAAGAGCGGCAGGTATCGCACGTCTCGGCTTTGACCGTTTCCGGCTGATCCTCGATGCCGCGGAAGCTGATGCCGTCCGTCGCCCCGCAGAGAAGACAGCTCGCGCGGATGACATTCCACATCGTCCCGCAGAGGCCGCAGGTGCAATAGCG
>CAUJKI010000066.1 GCA_963205015.1 Pseudomonadota bacterium | reverse complement strand
GTTCACGCCGGGCCAGAATGCGCCGGCCGCGCTCCGCGTCGAACGGCTCATCACGGACAAGTTTCTGGTCGTCATGCGGCGCGGGCACCCGGCGGCCGGTCCGAAGCTGACGCCGGAAAGCTATGCCGCCTTGAGCCATGTCCGGCTGTCGCCTGCCGCGATCGGCACAATGATGGTGGACGAGGCTCTTGCTCGTCGCGGTTTGAAGCGACGCATCGTCATGTCGGTGCCGAGCTGGTTCGATCTTCCGCAGATCGTCGAGAACTCCGATCTCGTTGCCATCGTTCCGAGCCGCCTCTCTCTCATGAACAAGCGCTTGGCGGGCCTGTACGCAACGGAGCTTCCATTGCCCGAGGTGAAGTTTGCGATCGACCTGTCGTGGGATGCGCGACGTGATCGCGATCCTGGCCAGAGGTGGTTTCGGGCATTGCTCAAGACCGTCCTTCGCGGCGCCAAGTCACGTCAGAGCGGATGACGATTTCCTTAACGACTCAGCGTTTCCAATTGAGCCACGCGCAGATCGCATCGCCCATGATGAGTTTCTTGTCGGCGTCCGAGAGCCAATCAATTTCTTGGAAATGCGTTACGCACTGCCGCCACGGGCAAGGCATCTTGGTGATGTCGGAGCCCCAGAACATGCGGTGCGGTCCGAAGGAATCGTAGATGCAGCGGTAGTGCTTGTGGAGGCTTTTGAACGGATAAGGGTCGTCCGCATAGAAAGGCCCGCCCGTCATCTTGACGGCAACGTTGGGTAGCTTCGCCATGGCCGTGAGCTCTTTCATCGCAGGAAACGCCGCATCGCCCTTGGCGCCACGCAAAGCGCCCATGTGATCCACGGTGATCTTGAGAGCCGGGTGGCGAACAGCCTTCTCCATAAGGAGAGGTAGCCAGTCGCCGGCCAGTACGGCCACGGGCAAGCCGGCCTCCTCCGCAGCAGGCCACAACCAATCCATGGTGCCGTCCATCGGCCACGTGCGCGTACGCTCATCCATAAAGTAAAAGCGTAAGCCGAGCATATTGAACTGCTGCTTCCAGGCTGGAACGAGCGCGCGGCTCTCCGGTCGGTCGAGTGGAAAACTTCCGAGTATCGCAAATCGTTCGGGGTGCGCGCGCGCTGCGGCGATCGACAATGCGTTGGCATCTTCGTCCCAGCCTGGTGGAGTCAGAATGGCCGCATCGACGCCAGCCTCATCCATGCCGCGGATGGCCTCATCGGCCAGATATGGTCGATCGAGATGCGGCGGGATCGTCGTTCCCTTGCTCCAGATGTGCACTTGAGCATCGACAATTGTCATAGCGGGATCTCCGCTTCTGCATTTCAGATACTGCGGCTTGCACTTATGGCCGTCTCCTGCAGCGCTTGGATGGTACTTGCTCTGCCTGCCGGACGCACGCGCAAATGTAAGAACGCTGCTATTGGGATTTGTCAGGCTATCTTCCGCTCGCTTGCCACAGCCGGCACCTGCTTCCTGCTGGTGGCTAACCTCGACTCGAAGGCGTCGCGAGATGCAGATCAACAACACAGAGCAAGTTTGACGTCTGCGCTGCAACAATCCATGGCGCGAAGCAGTTGCGCCACTCAGAGCAAAGCCTCCGTTCGGTAGCGGACGAAAGGTCCGGCTATTGCCAATGACCACTCACTGCCTCCTCAGCAATCACTGCGGCCGTGGCACCGCCATGGGTAATGATCGTGCTCTCCCGCAAGATGAACGAGCGCGAGCCCTCCAAGGCCAATAACGGCCTATTGTCCGAGCCCAGCCCTACTGCCGTTGCGATGTGCAGCCAGTATCGAAACGACAATCAGCGCGCCGATCATACCGATATGCTCTGCCGCAGTGTGGAACGCGATGGTGCGAAATGGCTCCTCGGTCATGCTCCAGAAGTGATGAACGATCGGGATGGTGAGCGCCGTGAAGATGCCAAGGGCACCGGCCCCGAGCCAGGTGTAACGGTTCTGGATGATGAGAAGCGACCCGCCGAGCTGCACGATGACTGTCGCGATGTTGAACGCGACAGCCGGCTCGAGGCCGAAACGCGCCATCTCAGCGACACCGCCCTGAAAGTCGATCAGCTTCGCCAATCCACTGCCCCAGAATGGAAAAGTAAGCAAGACGCGGGCGATGGCGGCGACAGCCCGATGACGCAGAAACTGTTCAATGGTGTGAGACATAGCTGCGACAGTTTCGCCAGACGGGTTAGGATGCTTCGGCGTCCGCCTATCGCCGCGTCACGCCAATATCCTTGAGTGCGTTGTCATCAAGCTGCGCCAGGGCGCGTCGCTCCCGAGCTCGTGCGGAACAACGAACGCACCAACGCCAGAACCACGCGCCCCAGACCAACCGCTGGGTTTCAAACTCTGTCGTAGTTCCCGGATGCACTGGCTGTCCCCTGACCGCCGAAGGAAGGCACAGCCTGAAGTCCCCTACGCTCGCGGCCCGCGCCTCGTGGCAGAAACGGATCGTCCGATCGACGACGGGACAGCATTGGGCTCCTCTTTGTGTCGTTACGCGAGCTCAATGGCCCCACGATTGACCTGCTCGCGGCTCTGGCCGGCTATCGCCGCATAGCCGCGCACTACTTGTAGGCGATCGCCGCGCTTGCCGGCCCCGCCAGGGGCAGAACCTCGCAACGGCTGAATCCGGCCTCGTAACACCATACGGAAAAGTCGGCGC
>CAUJKI010000065.1 GCA_963205015.1 Pseudomonadota bacterium | reverse complement strand
CCGAGGCGACCGTGATGTCGAAGCCAGCTTCGCGCGGGAAGCCGTTGGCCACGCCGCCGAGCGAGCAGACGATCTCGCGCAGCGCCCGGTCGTTCATGTCCATAACGCGGCGCCACGCGACGCGGCGCGTGTCGATGTTCTGCGTATTGCCCCAGTAGATGTGGTTGTCGATGAGCGCCGAGAGCAGATTGTGCGCGCTGGTAATTGCGTGGAAGTCACCCGTGAAGTGGAGGTTGATGTCCTCCATGGGAACGACCTGAGCGTAGCCGCCGCCGGCCGCACCACCTTTCATGCCGAAGCAGGGGCCGAGCGAGGGCTCGCGCAGGCAGATCGCCGCTTTCTTGCCGATCGCATTGAGACCGTCGCCGAGTCCGACGGTGGTCGTGGTCTTGCCTTCGCCGGCCGGCGTCGGATTGATGGCGGTAACGAGGATGAGCTTGCCGTCCTTGCGGCTCGCGAGCGACTTGATGAACTCGGCCGAGACCTTCGCCTTGTCATGGCCGAAGGGAAGAAGGTGCTCGCTGCCGATGCCGAGGCGGGAGCCGATCTCCTGGATCGGCTTCTTTTTCGCTTCGCGGGCAATCTCGATGTCGGACTTGACGGCCATGATGGGCTCCAGCGGATGGGCGTTGTGGGCGTGCGCTCGGGCCGATCTCTGTGGCCTGACGCGCGTCTCTCATGTTTCGCCTAGCCATCGGACGCGAGGCTCTGCCGCATCCGTCGGCGCGCTGCTAATTCAGGCGGAGGCTTTGGGCTGTGGAGCTGAGCAGACATCGCCGACCGCGAGGCCGACCGACTTCGCCCATTCGGCGGCTCCGATCTTCTTCGTGTCGGGTGCCTTGACGCGCTTCGCGAGGATCGCGCCGCCGTTGCCGGCGATCGTGACGCCATCGTCCGAGATCGCGATCACCTCGCCTTGCTTGCCGCTGCCGTTCACGCGGGCTGCGTCATAGATGTCGAGCTTGGCGCCCTTGAGCATGGTCCAGGCACCGGGCGCGGGATTCGCCGCGCGAATGGTATTGTAGACCTCGGCAACGGGCTTCGACCAGTCGAGTGCGGCGATATCCTTCTTGAACCAGCTCTCGTAGGAACCGGCTGCGAGATCCTGCTTGTGCTTGAGGATGACGCCGGCCTTGACGAGATCAAGGCCCTCCATCATCGCATCCACGCCCATGGGGAAGAGCTTCTTGAAGTAGACGTCGCCGAGCGTCTCGTCGGGTCCGACCTCGACGGTCTTCTGGATGAGGATCGGGCCTTCGTCCAAGCCCTCGTCCGGCCAGAAGATGGTGAGGCCGGTGCGCGTCTTGCCCATGGCGATCGGCCAGTTGATCGATGAGGGCCCGCGGTGCGCCGGCAGCAGCGAGGGATGGTACTGGAACGTCCCGAGCCGCGGCGCATCGAGCACGGGCTGCGGAACGAACAGCAGGACGTAAGCCATGAGGCAGACGTCCGCGTTGAAGGATTTCATCAGCTCGAGAGCTTCGGGAGTCTTCCAGCTCTTCGGCTGGTGGACCGGCAGGCCCTTCTCCTTTGCGAAGACCTTGAGCGGATCCTCGGGCCGGCCCTCCTTGTCGGGCGCGCAGCACACAGCCACGACATTCTCACCGCGCTCGAGCAGACGCTCGAGAACAGCCTTGCCGAAGGCCTCCTGGCCATGGACGACGATACGCATCGCTTCTTGTATCTCCCTGGTCCCACGTGACGCCACGCGAGCGTTGCGGGTTTCATTATCTCGTTGAACGCTTGCTGCGAAAAGAGTCTTTGCTATTCGGCCGCGGCGCGCTTCTGAGGCGGCTCTGTCGCACCCGAGGTCTTGATCGCGGCGATCTCATCGGCAGAGTAGCCGAGAACGTCGCGCAGCACCTCCTCCGTATGTTCGCCGAGCAGCGGGGACCGCCTCACGTCCGCAGGCGAGTCCGACAGCTTGATCGGGTTGCCGACCGAGAGGTACTTGCCGCGCTTCGGATGATCGACCTCGACGACAGTGCCCGTCGCGCGCAACGACTGGTCCTCGGCGAGCTCCTTCATCGAAAGGATCGGCCCGCAGGGGATGTCGAACTCGTTGAGGATGTCCATGGCCTCGAACTTGGTCTTGGTCGACGTCCAGTCCTCGATGCGGCCGAAGATCTGGTTGAGGCGCGGCAGGCGCGCTTTCGGCGTCGCGAAGTCGGGATCGGTCTTCCAGCCAGGCTCGCCGATCACATCGCAGATCTTCTCCCAGACCGGCGCCTGCGTGATGAAGTAGATGTAGGCATCGGGGTCGTTCTCCCAGCCTTTGCACTTCAGGATACGGCCGGGCTGGCCGCCGCCCGAGTCGTTGCCGGCGCGGGGCGTCGCGGGGCCGAACGGCACGCCCTCGCCGTATTGGCTGTACTCGGTCAGCGGCCCATGCGCGAGACGCTGCTGGTCGCGCAGCTTCACGCGGCAGAGATTGAGTACGCCGTCCTGCATGGCGCAGGTTACGCGCTGGCCCTTGCCCGAATGTGTGCGCTGGAAGAGCGCGGTGACAATGCCGAGCGCGAGATGCAATCCGGTGCCGCTGTCGCCGATCTGCGCGCCGGTGACGAGCGGCAGGCCGTCGCGGAAGCCGGTCGTCGAGGCGGCGCCACCCGTGCACTGCGCAACGTTCTCGTAGACCTTGCAGTCCTCGTAGGGGCCCGGACCAAAGCCCTTGATGGAGGCGACGATCATGCGTGGGTTGAGCTTGTGGATGGTCTCCCAGGGGAAGCCCATGCGGTCGAGCACGCCGGGACCGAAATTCTCGACGAGCACGTCGCACGTCTTGATCAGGCGTTCGAGCACTTCTTTGCCGGTCTTGTTCTTGGTGTCGAGCGTGATGGAGCGCTTGTTGTGGTTCAGCATCGTGAAATAGAGGCTGTCCGCGTTGGGGACATCCATGAGCTGACCGCGCGTGATGTCACCCGTGCCGGGGCGCTCGACCTTGATCACATCGGCGCCGAACCAGGCGAGGAGCTGCGTGCACGTCGGCCCGGACTGGACGTGCGTGAAATCGAGAATACGGACGCCTTCGAGCGCTTTCATGGTGCCCTCCCTTACTTCTTCTTCAGTGCGCTTTGCGGATTGAGATTGCCGATGCGGCCGCTTTCGCTGCCGGCAGCGGGGTCGATAACGGCGTTGATGAGCGTCGGCGTACCGGAGTCCATCGCCGCGTTCACGGCGCGGCGCAGCTCGTCGGGGGTCGTCGCGTTCACGCCTCCGCCACCGAAGGCTTCCATCATGCGGTCATAGCGCGAGCCCTTGACGAATACCGTCGTCGCGGGATCGTCGCCGACCTTGTTGACGTCAGTGCCGCGATAGATGCCGTCGTTGTTGAAGATGACGATGCACACCGGCAGCTTGTACCGGCAGATGGTCTCGACCTCCATGCCGGAGAAGCCGAAGGCGCTGTCGCCTTCGACGGCCAGCACGGGCTTGCCCGTCTCGATGGCTGCGGCAATGGCGTAGCCCATGCCGATGCCCATCACACCCCAGGTGCCGACGTCGATGCGCTTTCGCGGCTGGTAGATGTCGATGATCCCGCGCGCGAGATCGAGCGTGTTGGCGCCTTCGTTCACGAGGATCGCGTCGGGCCGCTCCTTGATGACCGTGCGCAGCACACCGAGCGCACCGTGGTAATCCATTGGATGGTTGTTGTTCATGAGACGCGGCGCCATTTTGGCGACGTTCTCGTCGCGCTTCTTGGCGACGGAGCCGGTCCAGTCCGCCGGCGGCGCAGGCCACTTGGTATCCATGCCGTCAAGCAGCGCCGAAACGCACGAGCCGATGTCACCGACAACCGGCGCCACGATCTCGACGTTCGAATCCATCTCGCGCGGCTCGATATCGATCTGGATGAACTTCTTCGGCGCGTCACCCCAGGTCTTGCCTTTGCCGTGCGACAGCAGCCAGTTGAGACGCGCGCCGATCAGCATGACGACATCGCTGTCCTTGAGCACTGTCGAGCGGGCCGCGCCTGCGCATTGCGGATGCGTATCGGGCAGCAGACCCTTGCCCATGCTCATGGGCAGGAAGGGCACGCCGCTCTTCTCGACGAAGGCGCGGATCGCGTCGTCGGCTTGCGCATAGGCTGCACCCTTGCCGAGGATGATGAGCGGGCGTTTGGCACTCTTGAGCACATCGAGCGCGCGCTTGATCGACTCAGGCGACGGGATCTGCGCCGGCGCCGGGTCGATGACTTTCACGAGCGATTTCCGGCCCGCCTCGGCATTCATGACCTGCCCGAAGAGCTTCGCCGGCAGATCGAGGTACACGCCGCCAGGGCGGCCCGAGACCGCCGAGCGGATCGCGCGCGCAATGCCGATGCCGATATCCTGGGCGTGCAGCACGCGGTACGCGGCCTTGCAGAGCGGCTTCGCGATCGCGAGCTGATCCATCTCTTC
>CAUJKI010000064.1 GCA_963205015.1 Pseudomonadota bacterium | reverse complement strand
GAACGGATTTGCCCTGTGCCTTGGCCTTGAGCAGAGCCTGCACGTTCAGCCCGCTGCCGGCATAGACCGCGCCCTGTGAATCCGACACCGCCACGATGCGATTGCCATCGGCTGCAAGCAGATCCGCGACGTGCTGGCCGGCATTGCCAAAGCCCTGAATGGCGACGCGCACGCCTTTGCCGAGTTTCAAATCATCCGCAAGATGCCGCACGAGATAGTAGCCGCCGCGGGCCGTGGCGTCGCCGCGCCCGAGTGAGCCCCCAAGGGAGATGGGCTTGCCCGTGATGACCGCCGGCACAGCTTGGCCGACGATCTGCGCATACTCGTCGGCCATCCAGCCCATGATCATGGAGTTCGTGTAGACGTCCGGCGCCGGGATATCCCGATCAGGCCCGACGGTCCGCGCAAAAGCCTGCATGTACGCGCGTGACAAGCGCTCCAGCTCGGCCTTGGAAAGCTTGCGTGGATCGACCCGCACCGCGCCCTTGCCGCCGCCATAGGGCAGGTTCATCACGGCACACTTGAAGGTCATCCAGAAGGCGAGTGTCTCAACTTCCTCGACATGGGCATCGGGGTGGTAGCGGATGCCGCCTTTGGTGGGGCCGCGCGTGTCGTCATAGCGGCAGCGCCAAGCCAGGAAGGACTTCCGCGAGCCGTCGTCCATGCGGATCATGAGACGGACCTTGGTCGTCTCGCGCGCATATTTGAGCTTCTCGACGACATCCGGGTCGACATCGAGGTGTCGGGCCGCCTCATCGAGGCGCACGAGGGCATCGTCGAGCAAGCTTCCGTCGGACATCGGGGCTCCTTCGGGGATGTGACTGGGGCGAGGCGGACCCGGGCACATGCCCGGTTCTCAGGCGATTACTGCATAATCTCCCGGCAATCGAGCCCCAGATGGCGCGACTCATGGCCCCGGGGATGCCCAGAAAGAGGGCAAGCGCACGCATACGGCCGGGCCGCTCGTCCATCGTTGGTTGCATGGGGACCCGAGCGCGCCGCTACTTGCACTCCGTGCCCCTCGGGCTTAATGCCTCTGCCAGCAGGAAAAGCCGCGCCTGGGCGCCCCGAACCGCCGGACCGACCCCATGACCAAGACCCGTACCGAGACCGACACCTTCGGCCCGATCGAGGTGGACGCTACCCGCTACTGGGGCGCGCAGGCCCAGCGCTCGCTCGGCAACTTCAAGATCGGCTGGGAGAAGCAGCCGAAGCCGATCGTCCGCGCCCTCGGCATCGTCAAGCGCGCCGCCGCCGAGACGAACATGGCCCTCGGCCGCCTCGATCCGAAGATCGGCGACACGATCGTCAAGGCGGCGCAGGAAGTCATCGAGGGCAAGCTCGACGATCATTTTCCCCTCGTCGTCTGGCAGACGGGCTCGGGCACGCAGTCGAACATGAATGCAAACGAGGTCATCTCGAACCGCGCCATCGAGATGCTCGGCGGCGAGATGGGCTCGAAGAAGCCCGTCCACCCCAACGACCACGTCAATATGAGCCAGTCGTCGAACGACACCTATCCGACGGCCATGCACGTCGCCTGCGCCGAGGAGATCCATCATCGGCTTCTTCCTGCCTTGCAGAAGCTCGGCAATGCGCTGAACGACAAGGCTCAGGCCTGGAAGAAGATCATCAAGATCGGCCGCACGCATACGCAGGACGCGACACCGCTCACGCTCGGCCAGGAGTTCTCCGGCTACGCGACACAGGTGCGCAACGGCATCGCGCGCATCGAGCAGACCATGCCGAGCCTGATGGAGCTCGCGCAGGGCGGCACCGCCGTCGGCACCGGCCTCAATGCGCCGATCGGTTTCGCCGAGATGGTGGCAGAGCGCATCGCGGCCATCACGCAGATGAAGTTTACCAGCGCGCCGAACAAGTTCGAGGCCCTGGCCGCGCACGACGCCATGGTCATGACGCACGGCGCGATCAACACGGTCGCGGCGTCGCTCTTCAAGATTGCCAACGACATCCGCTTCCTCGGCTCGGGTCCGCGCTCCGGCCTCGGCGAGCTGAGCCTGCCCGAGAACGAGCCGGGCTCCTCCATCATGCCGGGCAAGGTGAACCCGACGCAGTGCGAGGCCTTGACCATGGTCTGCACGCAAGTGTTCGGCAATCACGCGACGATCACCTTCGCGGGCGCGTCCGGCCACTTCGAGCTCAACGTCTTCAACCCCGTCATGGCGTACAACTTCCTGCAGTCCGTGCGCCTGCTGGCGGATGCTGCCGTCTCCTTCACCGACAACTGCGTCGTCGGCATCGAGGCACGCGAGGACAACATCAAGGCGGGGCTCGACCGCAGCCTGATGCTCGTGACTGCGCTGGCGCCGAAGTACGGCTACGACAAGGCCGCCAAGATCGCCAAGACCGCACACAAGAACGGCACGACACTGCGCGAGGAAGCGCTGAAGGAAGGCATTTCCGCAGCCGACTTCGACGCCATCGTGCGCCCGGAGAGCATGATCAAGCCGGGGTGAGCTTTTTATTCCGCGGACGCCAACGCCTTCGGCTACTGGCGCCGGCTACAATTTACCCGGTTGGCGATCTTGCCTCGCGGCCTTCGGCCGCCACCCAACACTGTCTTCAAGGTGCGGAAGCTGGGGCCATCGCCCGACCTCACGCCCCCAGTGCGACCTCGCGTTCGAGAAATGCCGCGACGTCGTCTGCCTCTACTTCGCGCGTGACGAAGGCATCGCCGATCGCGCGCATGAGGATGAAGGTGAGCCGCCCGGCCTGGACTTTCTTGTCCTGCTGCATGAGGGCGAAGAGCGCCTTCGGATCGGGCCGCTCACTGCCTGGAACATGCGCGATACGCGTCGGCAGGCCGACGGCGCGCAGGTGCTTCTCGACGCGCGCGGCCGTGCCTGTAGGACAAAGCCCTCGCTCCTCCGAGAAACGTGCGGCCTGCGCCATGCCGATGGCAACGGCTTCGCCATGCAGGAGACGGCTCGAGTAGCCGGCCCAGGCTTCGAGCGCGTGACCAAAGGTGTGGCCGAGGTTGAGCAGCATGCGATCGCCGGTCTCGGTCTCGTCGCGCTCGACGATGCGCGCCTTGGCGGCGATCGAGACTTCGATGGCCTCGGTAAGCGTCGCTGGATCATTGCCGAAGAGGCGTTGCCAGTTCTGCTCGAGCCAGCCGAAGAAGCGGGCGTCGCCGAGCAGGCCGTACTTCGCGACCTCGGCATAGCCCGCACGCATCTCGCGAGCGGGAAGGGTCGAGAGCGCCTTGGTGTCGGCGAGAACGAGGCTCGGCTGATGGAAAGCCCCGATGAGATTCTTGCCCTGGGGTGTATTGATGCCTGTCTTCCCACCGACGCTGCTGTCGACCTGGGCAAGCAGGCTCGTCGGGATCTGCACGAAGCGCACCCCGCGCCTCAGGATAGCGGCCGCGAAGCCAGCGAGGTCGCCAATGACGCCGCCACCGAGCGCCACGATGAGATCGCCACGCTCGAGCTTCAGGGCGAGCAGGCCTTCGCTGAGGCGGCCGAGCTCGGCAAAGCTTTTGGTTGCCTCACCCGGCGGCAACACGACCGTGCCGGCGTGGCGGCCGGCACTCTGCAGCGCGGCCTCCAGCAACGGCAGATGGTGCTTCGCGACATTCTCGTCCGTCACGATGGCCGCGCGGGCCTTGCCGAAGCGGGCCAGGATGAGATCCCCGGCGCGCGCGACGAGATCGGGCCCGACGAGCACGTCATAGGCACGCGCGCCGAGATCGACGTACACGGTCCGGTCGGCGAGGGCCGCACCAGGCAATTCAGGGCTCGCCATGAACAACTCCGGGAGCCACCTCGGGCGCAGTAGATTCAGCGTGAGCCATGAGGGCGGTGATGATCTCGTTGACGATCACGTCGTGCGTGGTGTCGCGGCTGTCGATGGTGATATCGGCTTCGGCATAGACGGGGTAACGCTGCTCCATCAGGCCTCTCATGACGGCGGCCGGATCGTCCACCTTGAGCAGGGGACGGTTGTCACGCTTCGCGACCCGCCGCAGGAGCACGTCGAGATCGGCGCGCAGCCATACACTGATGCCGGACGCCCGGATGGCGGCCCGCGTCTCCTCATTCATGAAGGCGCCGCCTCCGGTCGCCAGCACCTGCGGCCCATTCGCAAGCAGCCGCTTGATGACCTTGCGCTCGCCATCGCGGAAATAGGCTTCGCCATGATCAGCGAAGATCTCAGGGATCGTCTTCAGAGCGGCACGCTCGATCTCGTCATCAGCATCGAGGAAGGGCAGGCCGAGCGCGGCGGCGAGACGGCGGCCGATCGAAGACTTGCCGCAGCCCATGAGGCCGACCATGACGATCGAGCGCGAGCCAAGCATCTCGCGCATCTGCTGCGCGCGGGCGAGAACCTCGCCCCTGCCTCGCTTCTTCCACCCGAATCGCATCATCGCCGGGCTCCGCATGCTTCCCTGGCGGCTGCCACGGCCGCGCCCACCCGCACATCTGGCCGGGTGATCGGTTTGATGCTTCTCATGGTCTGCAATCCACTGAATTGCAACACGCAGGTACCGTAAACCAAACGAAATAAGTCCGGGGTAAGCGATCCCGGCGCCTTGGCAGAGGTGGGCGCGGCGCCATAATAGCGCCAACTCGCCGCCCTATCGGCACAATGTACAGGACGTCCAATGCCCAGTCTTTTCCGGTTCCTGATGGTGGTTGCCGTCTTGTCGGCTGTGACGGCTGGGGGCCTCTACGTCCTGTCCGAGTACTTCGAGCCTAATGCCCGGGAGGTCTCGCAACCCGTACCCGGGGTCAAGGTGCGGCGTCAGTAGGTGCACCCCTGCAATGGCCAGATCGCCCAAGAGGTCATCAGTTCGGGCGCCGGCTTGCCTCATTCTCTCGGCCTGGGCCCTCTGCGGCCTGATCGCAGGCGCCGGAACGGCGTCGGCCCAGGATACATGGATGCTCTTCCAGAAGGATGAGCGTACCCGCCGTACGCCGCCCGCCGCACCGGATGGCCGCGGCCTCCGGGAGGGGGATCGCCCCCTCGAACCGAAAGGCGGGCGCGATCGCCCCCCGAGGTCTGAGGGAAGTGCCGACCGCGCCTATGAGGCACCTTCGAACGGACTGCGGGGTGCAGGGCCGGTCGCCGTGGAGCGCCAGGAGCTGGCGCCGATCGTCGAACCGCCCCGCCCCCCGGCCACGGCCGGCTCGAGTGCGCCGCCATCGCCGCGGTGGAATACCATCCCGTCCCCGGCCCCAGGCGCGCCGGTCCTGCCGCCTCGGGGGAACGGGCCGGGATCGCCCCCGCGCGCCGCGATTGAGCCGCGCGCGGCGGGGTGGGCGCCGGCGCTACAGCCGCCACGGGCCGCAGCGCGGGCTTCTTTCGATGGCCTTTCGGCCCTAGCGCCGAAGGCGCTCGAAGACATCGTGGAAAGCATCACTCTGCCGTCGAAGTCGGCGGCGATCGCGACGCTCTGGCCGGAGCCGTGGCGCGCGGCGAGCGGGACCCTATCGCCAGCCTTCGAGGCCATCCGGATCGAGACATT
>CAUJKI010000063.1 GCA_963205015.1 Pseudomonadota bacterium | reverse complement strand
GCCGCAGAGCCTGCCACAGCGTCGAGCGCAATCCCCAGGGACGCATCATCGCGTCGTAGGCCGACGCCGTGGTCGATTCGAGCTCGAGACCGCGGCCCTGGCTGCCGAAGTTCACGAGCGCCGCAGCCGCCTGCGCATCCATCTCCCAGTCGATCAGCGCGACGAGCGATTTCAACACGTAGAGAATGATGCGGCTACCGCCCGGCGTGCCGAGGACGGCTTTCACCTCGCCCGCCCCGTCGAGCACGATCGTCGGTGCCATCGAGCTGCGCGGCCGCTTGCCCCCGGCGATCCGGTTGGCGATCGGCCGGCCCTGCGCATCGGTATGACGGAACGAGAAATCGGTCAGCTGATTGTTGAGCAGGAAGCCTGCCGCCCAGATGCGCGAGCCGAACGCGGCTTCGATGGTCGTGGTCATGGCAACCGCGTTGCCGGCGCCGTCGATGATCGAGACATGGCTGGTGCCCAAGGCTTCCACGGTGGCATCCTCGCCGAAGCGATACGCGCCCTCGGGGCCGGGGCTGCCCGCCTCGACGCGCTCGGCGGCGCGCAGCGGCGCAATCAGCGCGCGGCGCCTCTCGAGGTAGTGCGTCCCGAGCAGGCCCGGCGGCACGCGTTCGAAGTCGGGATCGGCGATGTAGCGATTGCGGTCCGCGTAGGCGAGCTTTTCGGCTTCGGCAAGGATGTGCATGGCTCGCGCATTGAGGGCAGCACTTGGGCCTCGGCCGAGATCGAAAGGCTCGATCAGCCGCAGCGTCTGCCCGATCGTGTGGGCGCCCGAGGACGGCGGCCCCATGCTGCACACCTTGAGGCCTCGATAGGGGGCGCAGATGGGTTCGCGCTCCTGCGGCCGATAACCGGCAAGGTCGGCAAGCGTGATGTTACCGACAGGCGCCGGGCCGGCCGCGACCGCGGCGACGATGCGCTCGGCGAGCGGCCCCTCGTGTAGCGCTCTCGCGCCGTCCTGCGCGACGGTCTCAAATGTCTCGGCGAGCTCGGGATTGCGCAGCCGGTGTCCTGCAGGCCAGGGCTTTCCGTTCGCATCGAAGAAATAACGCCGTGCGGCCGGCGAAAAGGCATCGGCACCCATCCAGGCGAGTAGAAGGGCGAGCCGCGGCGAGACCGGAAATCCGTCCCGCGCAAGCTTGATCGCCGGCGCAAAGAGGCGCGCCCATGGCAAGTGCCCGTGCCGGCGATGGGCAAGCTCCAGCATCGCGAGCGCTCCGGGAACGCCGACGGCAGCGCCGGATCCAATGGCCGTGGCGAACGGGATCGGCTTTCCTTCGGCATCGAGGAAACGGTTCGGTTGCGCGGCGGCCGGCGCCGTCTCGCGCCCGTCGTAGGACCTGAGCGAGCGCGCCGTGTTGTCGAAGTGGAGAAGGAAGGCGCCGCCGCCGATACCCGAGGATTGCGGCTCGACGAGATTCAGCACGAGTTGCACGGCGATGGCCGCGTCGACGGCGCTGCCGCCCTCCCGCAGCATTTCCCGACCGGCTTCGCTCGCATGGCGGTTGGCCGCCGAGACCATGTGGCGGCGCGCGACGGCAAGGCGGCGATCATGGCGCGCGGATGCAGCCTCGGGAGCGCTGCGGGTGGGGCCTGTAAGTTGCTGGGCGGAGGCGGCCGTCGGCATGAGCGCATGGGCCGAAAATGCCAGAACAGCCGCGAGCGAAATGCGCGGCAGATCGGAACGGCGAAGCATCATGACGGCGAGAAGGCTCCAGGCGACAGGCCGTAACGCAGCTCTGAACCACGCTCGCAGCGCCGCCGCGGGCGGTCAATGGAAATCGCGCGATTTCGGCAGGATGCGCTCGTTACGCGGATGTCCGGACCAGCGTGGAGGCGCCGTGGCGTGGGTGCCCGAGCCCGGGGCTGGTGGATGCTGGATCTCGTCGGCGGGAGCGATCAACATCGCTTCGCGACCGCTCTCGCTCAGCAGGTCGAGCCATTCCGTGCGATCGTCGAGTCGCGCGGCGACAACGTGGATGATGTTGTCCTTCCGCTGAACGCGCCCGTGAATGACGACGAGGCGGGATGCCATGACGACGCGCCGGTAACGCGCCATCGTTTTTGCCCACACCACCGCGTTGGCGATACCGGTCTCGTCCTCGATCGTCATGAAGATCACTCCCTTGGCCGTACCGGGCTGCTGGCGCACGAGCACGACGCCGGCAACGGTCACCCATTGCCCATTGCGCGTGGTACGCAGATCCGCACAAGACAGAATGCGTCGTCGTGTCAGGCCGCCTCGCAGGAATGCCACCGGGTGCGCCTTGAGCGAGAGACGGAGCGTCTGGTAGTCGGTGACGACATGATCGGGGAGCGGCATCTGCGGCAGCGCAACGGCGGGCTCGGCTCCGGCCTCGCGTGTCTCGCTCCAGGCAAAGAGCGGCAGAGGCTCTGCGCCGTCGAACGCTTTGACCTCCCAAAGCGCCTGGCGCCGATCGAGCCCGAGCGAGCGGAAGGCATCCGCCGCCGCCAGCCGCTCGATCGTCTGGAGACGAACGCCGGCCCGCCGCCAGAGGTCGTACACATCAGCAAAAGGCGCCACGGCACGGGCGACCAGCAGTTTTTTCTCGGTTTCATCCTGGGACATGCCGTCGACCTGACGGAAACCGAGCCGCAAGGCCGGCCTGCCGTCGGCGCCGCCTGCTTCGAGCGTGCAGTCCCAATCGGAATGACTGACGTCCACGGGACGCACCTCGACACCGTTATCGCGCGCATCGCGCACGAGCTGGGCCGGCGCATAGAAACCCATGGGCTGCGAGTTCAACAACGCCGCGCAGAAGGCTGCGGGGTGATGCTTCTTGATCCATGCGGAGACATAGACAAGGTGCGCGAAGCTCGCGGCATGACTCTCCGGAAAACCGTATTCGCCAAAACCCTTGATCTGGTTGAAGCAGCGCTGCGCGAACTCGCGTGCGTAGCCGCGCTCGACCATCTTCGAGACCATCTTTTCTTCGAGCTTTTCGATGGTCCCGCGGCGGCGGAAGGCCGCCATGGCCTTTCTCAGCTCGTTGACCTCGGAGTCGTCAAAGCCCGCGGCGGTCATGGCGATGCGCATCGCCTGCTCCTGGAAAAGCGGTACGCCGAGAGTCTTCTCGAGGATGTTCCGCAGCTCGTTGGGATCGCCGCCTTTCGGTGCGGGATAGTCGGGCTCCTCGATACCATCGCGCCGGCGCAGATAGGGATGCACCATGTCGCCCTGAATGGGGCCAGGCCGCACGATCGCCACCTCGATCACGAGATCGTAGAAACACTTGG
>CAUJKI010000062.1 GCA_963205015.1 Pseudomonadota bacterium | reverse complement strand
CCGTGGAATCCCATGGTCGTCGAGCAGCGCATCGGACGCATCGATCGCATCAATCAAGAATCCACGGAGGTTCTCGTCTTCAACCTCGACGTGAAGGACACCATCGACTCAAGGATCTTTCTGCGCCTATACCAGCGACTCGACATCTTTCAGAATGCGATCGGTCCCCTCGAGGCCATCCTCCAGGAGGGCATCGCGGCCCTCAACCGAG
The DNA here is from genome assembly GCA_963205015.1 of Pseudomonadota bacterium. GTDB lineage: Bacteria > Pseudomonadota > Alphaproteobacteria > Rhizobiales > Hyphomicrobiaceae. The sequence goes on along the minus strand of CAUJKI010000062.1, from coordinate 8,633 downwards.
ACATTGTTCGGGGTGAAAAAATCGACGAGGTGCAGCGCCGGGCGGATGAACTGGCCCGCGTGGCCGCCAACTACCGCCTCTCGGAGGAGGATCTGGAGAGCAATAAGGACATACTGGTCGGCCATACCGAATTCTTCGAGCACGAGGTGAATCGGCTGGTCGAGGACGGGCGATTCCTCGCCGGGCAGGCCCTTCAGAGCTACATCACCCATGTCTTGGAGCGTTTGGGGAGCAAGCGCCCGATCCGGCGGAAGGTCGTCAGCGAACCCTGCTACGAACTCGAACTCGGGCTGCCGACCATCGAGCGATTTCGGGAGTTAATGCGCCGCGCCGGGAGCGGCGAAGCAGGCCTGGAGCCGCTTTCCCGATCCGAGCATATCCGCAACTACTTTGCCCGACTTCAGCAGGCACAGGCGACGGGGAGGAGCGAGCGCATCACCTTCGACCCGGATTACGCCGGGCGGCATCCGACCGTGCACTTCATCGGTCACCAGCATCCACTGGTCTATCTCTGCCGATTCGCCAATCAGCGGTTCGGGGCCTATCAATCGCCGCTCTTTACCCACATAGAATTGTCGGCGCGCCGCGCCAAGGAGGAAGGAAACCTCGAACGCGGTTCATACCTCGTTCTGCTCTCATCGGTGAGACTGACTGCCTCGTCGACCGGGTCGATTCCCAACTGGGCATCGCGCATGGTGAGTGACCGGCGTCGGATCATCAGCGTCGCGACGCGCATCGATGACGCTGGTTCGGTCAAAGATGTCCGGCGCGTCTCGCCGCGATTGCTGGCCGCCATTGCCGAAGCGCATCCCGCCGAGGAGGCCGGCGGGTTGTCGCCCGACCAATCCATGACGCTCCTTGCCCGCCTGCGGGAAACCCGGGCCCGGGAAGTCGATCGCTGGACCGCGGAAACCGAAGATTCCATCGGCCTCCTGTTTGAAAAGCGGCTCGCCAACGAAATGGGCTTGCTGGGTCGACGCGCCGCGCGGCTGGAGCGGCAGTTGTCACAGTCCAACACCAAGGCTTCGGTTCGCAAGGGTTGGGAGACGCAGCTGGACAATATTCGGCGGAGAATGCGGGATCTGCCCCGAAATCTGTCAGGCTGCCGCACGCTCAGGCCGGGCACCGAGGACCTGGCCGCGCTGCGCGTCGACGTCCTTGCGAAATAGGAGGTCTTACGGGTTGATTCAGAACGGGCCTTCGATTCGAAAGTCATCCCGGTGGCACGAGCGCCACCCAATTAGCGGCGAAGGAAATAATCGGATAAGTTGGTTACCCGGCGATTGCGCCCATTCGCTCTCCGGAGGCACGACTCTGATTCTGAGTCTTTCTCTTGATCGCTATGTACTCATTTAGGAGTGGGCCTCATGGCGCGCACCGAAAAGCCATCCATCGTGTTAGGCCCACCCGGCCGGCGCAATCCGGACATCGGCATGCTTGCTCTCGTCCGGAATCGTCGCGGAATTATCAGCGGAGTCCGCCAATTTGATGGACACGACGGACGACTTCATCTCGTCCAGGTCGAATACCGCGATGGGCTCCGACCGCTCGACGAACAGCTGGTCTGGGAGCTTGAGCCCTCCAGGGACTTGCTCGAACCGAATGAGATTCCACGCGCCACCGACCAGCCCATGGACAGCGGTGAATACGACGCCCTTGTTCGGGCAGCCCGGTGGTCGGCGGTTTATCCGTTCCTGGACCCGGATGGAACGGGGGTTTTGGATCGCCGCCCGATCGCCTCTCCCTTTCACGGCGCGGTTCAGATCGACGATTACCAGCTGATCCCGCTGCTCAAAGCCCTGCGGATGCCGCGCATAAACCTGATGATCGCGGATGACGTGGGCCTGGGAAAGACCATTGAGGCCGGTCTGATCCTCAGCGAACTGCTGCTGCGTCGACGCATTAGCCGGGTTCTGATCCTCACGCCGGCTTCGCTTCGCACGCAATGGCGAGACGAGATGTGGTCGAAGTTCTCGCTCGCGTTTGATCTGGTCGATCGTGATTCGACCCTCAAACTGCGCCGCTCGCTCGGGATCGACGCCAACCCGTGGCGGGCATGTCCGCGAGTCATCACCTCCTACCATTACCTGCGGCAACCTGACGTGCTCGAGCAGTTCACGAGCGCTGCCCGCACCCCGGAGGGATCACCTCACCTCCCCTGGGACCTGCTGATCGTGGACGAGGCCCACAACCTCATGCCCTCGCCGTTCGGTGAGGACAGCCAGCTCTGCGAGATGCTCCGGCACATCACTCCCTTGTTTGAGAATCGACTTTTCCTAACCGCCACACCGCACAATGGTCACACCCGGTCTTTCACCGGGCTGCTTGAACTGCTGGATCCGGTCCGCTTCACGCGGACCGACGAGCTTCGTCCGGCCGAGCGCGAGCGCGTCAAGCAGGTCGTGCTTCGACGCCTAAAACGCGAGATCAACGAACGCACGAATCCGCCCAAATTCTGCACTCGATTGCCTCCGGCCGCGGTGACTTTGCAGTTTTCGGAGGCAGAATGCCGCCTCTTGGATGCTTTTGATGGGCTTCGCACGCGTATACGATCGGTGATCGCACAGGCCGCGCGGGGACGACGCCTGGCAGGTTCCTTCGCCGTCGAGATTCTGGGCAAGCGGCTGCTTAGCGGTCCGATGACGTTCTTGGATTCGTGGCAGCGGTGCAAGCTGGGTCTGGCTGAGGCCGAGGCCGCCGCGGATGAAGGCCTGCTGGCGGCCAGCCAGCCCGTCCGCGAGGACTCGGATGATGATCGCGAAGCCGAGGAGCGGACAGCGACCGCCGTGGCCACCATCGGATCGTGGATGAAGGCCTTCATCGATGATGTCCAGGGCGAAATCGAGATCCTCGACCAGGCCGCGACCGGCTTGGGCGTGGCGATGGACCGCGCAGTGGTCGGACAGAATCCGCAGTCCGATGCCCGGTATGAGGCAACCCATAGCCTGATCACGAATCTGCTACGCGAAGGCGGCGCGTGGCGCTCGGATGAGCGCTTGGTGATCTTTACCGAGTACAAGACGACGCTCGACTATCTGCTGCGGCGGCTGCGCGAGGATTTCGGGGACGACGACGAGCGATTCCTCTGTCTCTTCGGCGGCATGGATGAGCTTCAGCGCGGCGAAATCAAGGACGCGTTCAATGATCCCGATGCCAAGGTCCGCGTGCTTCTGGCAACAGATGCCGCGGCCGAGGGCCTCAACCTCCAGAGCTCGGCACGATACCTGTTGCACTTCGACTGTCCGTGGAATCCCGCGCGACTGGAACAGCGCAACGGCCGATTAGATCGGCATGGCCAGGCACGTGATGTGCTTGTGCATCACTTCGTGAGCGAACAGAACGCGGATCTGAAGTTCCTTTCCTACCTGATTCATAAAGTCGACAAGATCCGGGAGGATCTCGGTGCCACCGGTGAGCTGTTCGATGAAGCCACCCACCGACGCCTGATCGAGGGGCAGAGCATCGATGCGGTCACGTCCTCGCTCGAACTTCAGATCGAACAAGTCAAATCCGCCATCGCGGTGGAGGCGGATAATTCCGTGGAAGTAGACGGGTCGGATGGCGAGGCCGCCATCGCCGGGGCGGTCAAGTCCCTTGCGGATGAACTTGACCTCGATGCCGCCACTTCGAAAGAGACCCTCGAAGCCGCGATGGGCATCGATGGCGAACATCCGCAGCTTTCCGAACTGGACGCCCTGGAGCGCTTCCGCCTGAACAACCCCGGGCTGTCGAACTGGAAGGAGATCGTTGATGACACGATCCGAAAGCAATCGGCCAATCGAACGCTCGGTCCGGTGCCCATGCTCTCCTTCAGTTCGAAGCCCTTCGTACACGATCTCGGAGGGCGGCAGATCTTTCGGCCGCGCAACGACACCCTGATGCTGCATCTCGGTCATCCGCTGATGACCAAGGCCGCCACATCGCTGACGCGGCGGCGCTTCCCCGGGCCGGCCGCGGTTTCGCGCTGGACCGTTCGATATGACGATGTGCCCAAGGGCTCAGATGCGTTGATTGTGTTTCATGTTGAGGAGGTCAGTGTCAATGAGCTGCGTGAGACCTTCCATCACTGGATCCGCGCACTGCGGTTTCCCGTGAAGGGCGGCAGACTCGGTGAGATGATGCCGCATGTCCGCGGCGTTGAACTCCGCGGGGCCACTGCCTGCCTAGACAAGGGTGATGTTGAGAAAGCCCGCGATATCCTGGATGAGGTGGAGCCCGATCTCCGCGACCTCGTGAAATCGCTCCGGGAGCAGCTCACCCAGGACATTCGCGCCCAGCTCGAAATCGACGGTCAGAAGGCGAATGAAGAAGAGGAAGAGCGATACCGCAGCCGCCAGGGTGAGGTCTCGGCCCTGATCGCGGAAAACACCCTCGCGAAGCTCGAAAAAGAGATCGGTCAGCTCAGGATCCAGCGCAAGCAGGGGCGGCTCTTTGAGTCGCAGTCCATGATGGATGAGCTCGACCGGTCGATCGAGCGCAAGACGGAATAACTCGAGCGCCGCCGCGTTCATTACGAAGAGGTTCGCGAACAACTGACCCGTGAGCGTGAGCGCATCCTCAAACACCTCCTGCCCAAGCGCTTCGCTCTGCACGGCTCCGCTCACGTCTTCCCGGTGGCCGTGGAAGTCCGCCTCCCCCGAACCAAGGGAGGCGCGTCGTGAACATGGAGCATCTTCAATGGTGGAGCAATCTTCGCCATGGCGGGCTCCTGCTCGACCTAAACCGGCTCAATGAGTTGATTCCCGCGCTGCCGCCGGCGCTGCTCAGCTTCCAGCAGGACAAGCTCCGGCGCGAGATCTCGCTCTTTGTTGATGATCTACGGTCGCACCGCAGCCGTCTGATCAGCCACGTCCTCGAACACCGGTGTGGCTTTGGAAATGCCAACGGGACATGGCATCGTGGGGGCAACGTCGCCGCGACATGGACACGCCGAGGTCTTGCAGGTGAGGCGGTCCGACCCAGCCACTTGTGGTTGGGGCATCACGGGGCAAGCCTTCCGGTCTTCATCGACGACGAAAAACGCCTGGGCATCGGCCGCAGCAAACGCAGCATCTCGCACGCGCTGCAATGGCTGCGGCAAGGTCCCGAACAGCTCGCCATTGTCACCAACGGCCAGCAGTGGCGGCTGATCTTCGCCGGTCTCGATTACGACGCCTTCGTCGAATGGGAGCTCGACCAATGGCTCGCCGAAGGAGGCACCACGCCCGAGTTCGACGGTTTGCGCGCCTTGATTACTCCAGAACTGTGGACACCGCCGGAAGACAAAACCCCCTGCCCGCTTCTTGCGGCCATCAATGACAGCCGAAAAGGCCAGTCCGATCTGTCGCAGCTCCTCGGGGAGCGCGTTCGTCAGGCGGCCGAGCTGCTGATACAAGGCCACGCCGCCGCACTCAATGCCCAGAACGGCGGCCTCGATCCGCAGGACATCTACCGCGCCGGCGTTCGCATGATCATGCGCATGGTCATAGTCTTCTTCGCCGAGAGTCGCGAAGGCTTGCTCCCGCGCGACAACCCGATCTACCACGGCTCCTACAGCCTCCAGGGCCTGCGCACCGACCTCGAACGCACCAGCCCGCATCGCCTCGCCACAAGCTATGCGGCCTTCCCGCGCATCCTCGCCCTTTTCCGGCTGATCTATCAGGGCTGCAGTCACGAAGCGCTGCCGGTTCCTTGCTACGGCGGAGAGTTGTTCGCCCCCGGCGATGCGGCCCACGGCGATGGCATGCACCGCGCCCTGCGAATCCTTGAGACGGCCTGCTTCGATCGTCAACTCATGAACGATAACGAGGTGCGCCGGATTCTCGATCTGCTCAGCCGCACTGAAATCCGGATTCGTCAGGGCCGCACGTCGCAGCGAACCAAGATGCCGGTCGATTTCTCGGCGCTCGACAGCGAGTACATCGGGATCCTCTACGAGGGCCTGCTCGACTTTGAGCTTCGATCCGCCCCGCCGGATCAACCGGTCGTCTTCCTCGCCGTCGGGAATCAGCCGGCGCTTCCCCTGGCCACGCTCGAAGGAATGGATGACGGCGCCATCGCGAATCTCCTCGAGAAACTTAAGAAGACAAAATCGGATGATGACGACGATGAAGAGTCCGGCGAAGACGACGATGCGGGCGGCGATGGCGATGACGTCGATGGCGACGCTGAACCAGAAGACGCAGACGCTGATGAAGAAGATGAGTCGGATGGCGATGAGGGCGAGGCGGAAGACGCGCCGGCCGACGACGCCCGCTTCACGGCCCAGGCCCGCGCCGAGCAATGGGCTCAGCACGCCTGCGAAGTCGCCAAGATCGTCAAGAAACCTCGCGGCAAGCTGACCCCCGAAAAGCGGATGCAGCATGAGCGCAAGGTCGCCTCTGCCGCCCGCCAGCTTGTGACCAAGGTCGTCCTGCCCGGCGAGTGGTACCTCGTCCGCTGGGGCGGCACGCGCAAGGGCTCCGGCACCTTCTATACTCGGCCGCAGCTGGCCATCCCCACCGTCCACCGGACACTTCGCCCGCTCGCTTACGACCCCCCCGCCGGCGATGGAGACAAACCAAACCTCGACGCCCCCGCCGAGCAATGGAACCCGAAAAGGCCGGAAGAAATCCTCGCCCTCAAGGTGTGTGACCCGGCCTGCGGGTCCGGCTCATTCTGCCTCGCCGCCCTGCGCTTCCTGACCGACGCGCTTTACCGATCGCTCATGGTCCACAAGCGCATCCGCGACCACGCCGGACGGGCGGTCCTCGATCTGATCTTCGGCCGGGGCGGGCAGGAGCTGCTGGTCAACGAACCGCTCCCCTGCCGGCCGGAGGATGATGAGTTTGAGCCGCGGACGCGGGCCATCCTCCGCCGCTACGTCGTCGAACGCTGCATCTACGGCGTCGATCTCGATCCGTTGGCCGTCGAACTCTGCCGCCTGTCGCTGTGGATCGAAACGCTGGACCGCAGCCTGCCGCTCACGTTTCTGAATCACAAGATCAAGTGCGGCAACAGCCTCGTCGGGGCGTGGTTCGATCAGTTCCCGCACTACCCGGTCATGGCCTGGGATCGCGAGGGTGGTGACAAGAACCACACCAACGGCGTTCACTTCGAGAAACAGGCCTGGACCAGGGCGGTTTCCGCCCGGAAGAAGCAGGTCAAGACGGAGATGATCGAGTTCATCGATCACGCTCAGCTACTCTTTAAGATGGACCTCAAAGACGTTCGAACGGTTCACGAAGCCGCCGAGCGGGCGCTGGAGGAAATACACGAGCTCGGCATTCACGAAGCAGCGGAACGGGCGGAAAAATACGAGGCCCTGCAAAGAAACGCTGAATTCGTGAAACTCAAAGAGGCGTTCGACCTCTGGTGCGCGCTGTGGTTCTGGCCGCCGGAGCAGGTCGAGCTGTGTCCATTGCCGGAGGAGTTTTACGCCGGGCAGTTGGTTGAACCCGCGCAGGAAGTATCGCGCCGAGTTGCCGCCGAGCGGCGATTCTTTCACTGGGAGCTGGAATTTCCGGATGTCTTCAACCTGCACACGACCGGCTTTGACGCTGTGCTGGGAAACCCACCATGGGACATCGCCAAGCCCAGCAGCAAGGAGTTCTTTTCGGCGGTCGATCCCCTCTATCGCAGCTATGGAAAGCAGGATGCCATCAAACGGCAAAGCGAATTCTTTGAAGCGGATTCCCAAATCGAACGCAACTGGCTCGAGTATTGTGCTTTCTTCAAGGCCATGTCCAACTGGGTCAAATACGCTGGATATCCCTTTGGCGATCGCGTCCGCTGGAAGGAGGACGAAGAAACCGGCGACAAGGATGAAAAACACGACTTCAATCTGGGCGATCGGGGGCGTGGGAGCTTCGCCACGTCTTCAAAGCGGCACGCCCGATGGAAGCAGCAGCGCGAGGAGTCGACCGGGCTCTCAGCCAACCAGGAGCATCCGTTCCGTCATCAGGGGTCGGCCGATCTGAACTCTTACAAGATGTTTCTCGAGCAGGCCCACGCTTTGCTCCGCGACGGCGGGCGGCTCGGTCTGATCGTACCCTCGGGTCTCTACAGCGATCACGGCACCGGTGACCTGCGAGAGCTGTTCCTCGAGCACTGTCAATGGGAGTGGCTCTTCGGCTTTGAGAATCGCGAGAAGGTCTTCGACATCGACAGTCGGTTTAAGTTCAATCCCGTCATTGTCATCCGTGGCGGAAACACGGTGGCCATTCGCACGGCCTTCATGCGGCGGCAGCTTGCTGACTGGGAGCGCGCAGAGGAGTTCGTGACACTCTATCCGCGTGAGCGGGTGCTGCAATTCAGTCCGAAGAGCAGGGCGCTGCTGGAGATTCAATCGCAGCGCGATCTGGAAGTGCTGACCAAGATCTACTCGAACTCCGTCCTGCTGGGCGATCAGGGCCCCGACGGCTGGGGCATCAGGTACGCTCGCGAATTCGACATGACCAGCGATTCCAAGCTCTTTCCGCCGCGGCCCAAGTGGGAGGAGTGGGGCTACCGCCCGGACGAGTACAGCCGGTGGGTCAAGGGACCGTGGAAGCCGATCGCGGAGTTGTGGGACGAATTGCGCGTGGACCCAACGCAGCTGGCGCCGTTCGACACGGCCTGCGCAGCAAAGATCGAGGCGGGCATCGCCAACGGCGAGGTGGGCAAGACCGACTGGC
>CAUJKI010000061.1 GCA_963205015.1 Pseudomonadota bacterium | reverse complement strand
GGTCACGCGCCATCACGGCGGCAGCCAGCAGAAGGCGCGCGATCGTGCACTCGACGTGCTCCGCCGCGTCCGCATTCCCGCCGCCGAGAAGCGCATCGATGCCTACCCGCACCAGCTCTCCGGCGGCATGCGCCAGCGTGTGATGATTGCCATGGCGCTGGTCAACCGGCCGGACCTGCTCATCGCCGACGAGCCGACGACGGCGCTCGATGTCACCATCCAGGCGCAGATCCTCGCCCTCATCGCCGAGCTGCAGCGCGAGGCGGGCATGGCCATGATCCTCGTGACGCACGATCTCGGTGTCGTCGCCGAGGTCGCCGATCGTGTCGCCGTCATGTACGCCGGTCGCTTTGTCGAGACCGGCCCGGTCGATGCGATCTTCTCGGAACCGCAGCATCCCTATACGCTCGGCCTCATCGGCTCGCTTCCCTCGCTCGGCAAGCGCGAGGGGCGGCTCGCGACGATCGCCGGATCCGTTCCGCCGCCGCAGCGCTTTCCCACCGGTTGCCGCTTCGCGACGCGCTGTCCGTTCGCCGATCAACGCTGCACGGCCGAAGTGCCGCTCCTTCAGGAGACCGCGACGCCGGGCCACCGCGTTGCCTGCTTCAAGGCGCCGCTCGAAGTTCATGTCGGAGGGCTTGCGGCATGAGCGCGGCGGCCGTCAGCGATGTGATCCTTGCAGTCGAAGGTGTCGTGAAGCACTTCGGCGGCGGGCGGCAGCTTCTGGCTGGCCGCGCGCCACTGATCCGTGCTGTCGATGGCGTCTCCTTCGAGGTGCGGCGCGGCGAGACCTTCGCCATTGTCGGCGAATCCGGCTGCGGCAAGTCTACGCTCGCGCGTCTCATTCTTCGCCTCATCGAGCCGACCGCCGGCACCGTCCGTTTCGACGGCGCCGACATCACGGCCATCGGCGAGGAAGACATGCGCCGCCTGCGCCGCGAGATGCAGATGATCTTCCAGGATCCCTTCTCCTCGCTCAATCCGCGCATGACGGTTGGCGCGCTGATCGGTGAGCCGCTTGCCGTGCACGGTATCGCCAGCGGCCGCGAGCGCGGCCAGCGCGTCGCCGACATCCTGCGCAAGGTCGGCCTGCCACCCGAGCACGCCGAGCGTTATCCGCACGAGTTCTCCGGCGGCCAGCGCCAGCGTATCGGCATTGCGCGCGCGCTCGCCACTGGCCCGCGCCTAGTCATCGGCGACGAGCCGGTTTCCGCACTCGACGTGTCGATCCGCGCCCAGGTCATCAATCTGCTCGAGGACCTGAAGGCCGATCTCGGACTGACGCTGATCCTCGTCGCGCACGATCTCGCGGTGATCCGCCATACCTCGGACCGCATTGCCGTCATGTATCTCGGTGAGATCGTCGAGCTTGCGGACCGCGACGCGCTGTTCGAGGCGCCGCTGCATCCCTATACGCGATCGCTCATCGCTGCGATCCCTGTGCCTGTACCCGGTGTGCGCGGGTCTCGCCCGCTTCTCGAAGGCGATCCACCGAGCCCCGCCGCGCCGCCCCCCGGCTGCCGCTTCCACACGCGCTGTCCGCACGCGGAAGCCATATGCAAGAGCGAGCGGCCAACGCTGCGCGCGCTTGCGCCGAGGCACACGGTCGCCTGCCATCTCGCCGAGCGCCTGCCAGCACCGCCGCCATCCGTTACGGCTGCGCCGGCATCGGCGGCCAAGCGGCGCCGACTTGCCCTCTTCGCCGGTGCTCGAGCCGGTTCCGTTTCTGCTATGCCCTAGCTAGGAGGATGAACACATGCCCACGCTGGCGAGATTGACACGAGGATGGCCTGCGCTCGCGGTGGTGGCGCTCTTTGCGCTGCCTGCATCGGCGGCGGAGCTCCGCATCGGTCTGCAGGAGGACCCCGATATCCTCGATCCGCACGAGGCGCGCACGTTCGTCGGCCGCATCGTCTTCAACGCGCTTTGCGACAAGCTGATCGACACCGACGAGAAGCTCGAGTTCGTGCCGCGCCTCGCGACGAGCTGGACGGTCTCGGACGGCGGCAAGACGCTGACGTTCAAGCTCCGCGAGGGTGTCAAGTTCCACGACGGCACACCCTTCGATGCCGCCGCCGTCAAGGCCAACATGGACCGCGCCAAGGAGCTCAAGACGAGCCGCCGCAAGAGCGAGGTCAAGTCTGTGGCGTCCGTCGAGGTCGTCGATCCGTTGACGGTCGCCTTCAAGCTCTCGGAGCCCGACGCGCCGCTGCTCGCCCAGCTCTCGGACCGTGCCGGCATGATGCTGTCCCCGGCGAGCTTCGACAAGCCGGTCGGCCCCAAACCCATCTGCTCAGGTCCCTACAAGTTCGTCGAGCGCGTACAGAACGACCGCATCGTGCTCGAGCGCTTCGCGGATCACTGGGAGAAGGACAAGTATCACTTCGACAAGGTGACGTTTCGCACCATCCCCGATTCGACCGTGCGTCTCGCGAACCTGCGTTCGGGCCAGCTCGACATGCTCGAGCGGCTTGCAGCGAGCGACGTGAAAGCGGCAAAGGCGGACAAGGCTCTCAAGGTCGATAGCGTGGTCGGGCTCGGCTATCAGGGCATCACGGTCAACATCAACAACGGCGCCCGCGCGGATACGCCGCTCGGCAAGGACAAGCGGGTGCGCCAGGCGCTCTCGCTGGCGATCGATCGCGAAGCCCTCGTCCAGGTCGTGTTCGAGGGCCTGTTCGAGCCGACGGCTCAACCCTTCCCGTCATCGAGCCCCTACTACGACAAGAGCTTCCCCGTGCCGAAGCGCGACGTCGCAAAGGCCAAGGCGCTCCTGAAGGAGGCCGGAGTCGAGAAGTTCAGCTTCGAGATGCAGGTGGCCAACGCGCCAGTCGATCAGCAGGTCGCCCAGGTCATTCAGGCCATGGCCGGCGAGGTCGGTTTCGACATCAAGCTGCGTTCGAGCGAGTTCGCGACAATGCTCAATGCGCAGACGGCGGGCGACTTCCAGTCGACGCGCGTGGGCTGGTCGGGCCGAGTCGATCCCGACGGCAATCTCCATCAGTTCGTGACCACGGGCGGCGGCATCAACGACACGAAGTATTCGAATCCTGCCGTCGACAAGGAGCTCAATGCCTCGCGCATTGTCTACGACGTTCCGGCGCGCAAGGCGCACTTCGATGCCGCGGGCAGGATCCTGCGCGATGAGCTGCCGATCATCTATCTCTACCTGCCGGCCTGGATCTGGGCGTCGAGTGCCAAGGTGGAAGGCTTCGTGCCGAATCCGGACGGCATGATCCGGCTCGCGAACGTGAAGCTGAAGTAGGTCTCCGGCGCCTTCTGCCGATCGCGGCAGGGGGCGTTCTCTCGGGAAGCGCGCACATGTGGTCGCTGATCCTGCGGCGTCTGGCGGTCGCCGTCCCGACGCTGTTCCTCGTGATGGTGTTCGTCTTCATCCTGCAGCGGATGCTGCCGGGTGATCCACTGCTGGTCATGGCGGGCGAGGAGCGCGACCCGGCGGTGCTTGAGACGCTGCGGAAGCTTTACGGCTTCGACCGGCCCGTTCCCGTACAGTTCTTCATCTGGCTCAGGGAGGTCGCATCGGGCAATTTCGGCTCCTCGCTGCGTACGGGCGCGCCGGTGACGGAGTTGATCGCCCAGACGCTTCCCGTGACCATCCAGCTCGCAGTCGCATCGCTCCTCATCGCGCTGGCGATCGGCATCCCGACCGGTGTTCTCGCGGCCGTGAAAAAGGGCACCTGGCTCGACTATGTCGCCAATGCCATCTCGCTCTCGGGTCTCTCGATCCCCAATTTCTGGCTCGGGATCATCCTTATTCTTTTCGTCTCGGTGAACCTGAGGTGGCTGCCGGCCTCGGGCTTCGTGTCGGTCTTCGACGACCCGCTCGAAGCTTTCCGGACGACCATCATGCCGGCCTTCGTGCTCGGCTCGGGGCTCGCGGCGACGCTCATGCGCCACACGCGCTCGGCAATGCTGGAGGTGCTGCGCCTCGACTACGTGCGCACGGCGCGCGCCAAGGGCTTGCTCGAGTCGAAAGTCATTCTCAAGCACGCGCTGCGCAACGCGCTTGTGCCGATCGTCACGCTCTCGACGCTCCTCTTCGGTCAGCTTCTTGCCGGTGCCGTGCTCACCGAGCAGGTCTTCACCATTCCAGGTTTCGGCAAGCTCATCGTCGATGCTGTGTTCAATCGCGACTACGGCGTGGTGCAAGGCGTGGTGCTCTGCACCGCGATCGCCTTTATCCTGATGAACCTCGTCGCCGATGTGCTCTACATCGTGATCAATCCGAGGCTGCGCACGGCATGACGGCTGTATCGCCCATCGGCATTTCCACGGCCGGTGCGGAGGCGCTGGCGCAGCGCCGCAACCGCGCGCTCGCGAAGTTCCTGGCCAATCCGAGCGCTCTCTTCGGCACGGTGCTGGTGCTGACCTTCGTCGTGCTCGCCGTCTTCGCGTCCTGGATTGCGCCCTACGAGCCGAATAAGACGAACTTCCTCATGCTCAGGAAGGCGCCGTCCGCCATGCACTGGCTCGGCACGGATGAGATCGGCCGCGATATCCTCTCGCGCCTCATTCACGGCGGTATAGCCTCGCTCTATGCAGGCGTCGTTTCGGTCTTCATCGCGCTCTTCGTCGGTATGCCCATCGGGCTCGTCGCGGGCTGGTTCGGCGGCTGGCTCGACGCGCTCATCTCGCGTGCGACGGATGCGCTGCTCGCCGTGCCGTTCCTCATCCTTGCCATCGCCTTCGCGGCGGCGCTCGGGCCGTCCCTGACCAACGCCATGATCGCGATCGGGCTCTCGCAGGTGCCGATCTTCGTCCGCCTGACACGCGGCCAGGTGCTCGCCGTCAAGACCGAGGATTTCGTGGAGGGGGCGCGCGCGGTCGGCGTGCCGAACAGCCTTATCCTGCTGCGCCACATCACGCCGAACATCTTCGCGCCGCTGGTCGTGCAGGCGACGCTGACGGTCGCAACCGCGATCATCGCGGAGGCGAGCCTTTCCTTTCTTGGGCTTGGCCAGCAGCCACCTGCGGCCTCCTGGGGCTCGATGCTGAATACGGCCAAGAACTACATGGACAGCGCGCCCTGGATGTCGATCTCGCCGGGGATCGCGATCATGCTCGTCGTGCTCGGCTTCAATCTGCTGGGCGATGGCCTGCGCGACGCCCTGGATCCGCGGGAGCAATGAGCCGCTTCTCCTTCTCCCCGCTTGCGGGGAGAAGGTCGGGATGAGGGGCGGCGGCAAATGCGAACCTCGCGCAAGAGGCCGCCCCTCACCCAAAACCTCTCCCCGTGAAGGACGGGGAGAGGGGATCGCCGAATGCCGTGCCCGCGCTGCGGCGTAAAGCGCTACGGCAGCGGCGTTGGAGACGTTGAGCGAGGCGAAACCGCCAGCCGCCGGAACGCGTGCCAGTACGTCGCAGCTCTCGCGCGTAAGGCGTCTCAGCCCCTTCCCCTCGGCACCGAGCACGAGCGCAACGGCCCCTTCGAAACCGGCCGCATCGATCGTCACCTCACCGTCGCCGTCGAGGCCGATGCGGCGCACACCAAGTTCGCCGAGCTCTTCGAGCGCCCGCGCGAGGTTGCCGACGAGTGCGACCGGTACCACTTCGAGGCCGCCGGACGCCGCCTTCGCGAGCGCGCCCGAAAGTGGTGGGCTGTGGCGGCGCGTCATGACGAGCCCGCCGGCGCCGAGCACGGCGGCCGAGCGCAGGATCGCGCCGACATTGTGCGGGTCCGTGACCTGATCGAGCACGATCAGCGGACCGGTAGTGGCGCATGAGGTCGCAAGTTCCTCGAGTGTCGGCTCGGCGAGATCGGCCGTCTCGAGAAGCGCTCCCTGATGGACCGTGTCCCCACCGAGCAAGCGGTCGAGGTCGCGCGGCGTCACCTTCTGGGGCCTCGCCTTGCGGGCGGCAATGGCAGGTCCAAGCCGGTGCTCCGCATTGTCCGTCAAAAGGAGCCGGCTGATTTCGCGCGCGGGATTGGCGAGCGCCGCCGCGACTGCGTGGATGCCGTAGAGACGTACGGGGCCATCATCCTCCGATGGGCGCGAGAAGGGGCGACTCGGCTGGTGGGATTTGTTGCGACTCATGCTGTGAGAAACTCGTTGCGGCCTCGGTGATGCCGCGAATCGGCCCTGCGGGTAATGCAAGCGCCAATTTCGCGCAGATCGTTGCCTATCAGGCCCCCGAGTTTTCCACAGAGCTGCACCTCAAAAGCCTCGAAAAAGGGCCTCTGGAGACATCCTCCTGTGGAGAACGAAACAGGATGAATGGATGTCAATCCGATTTCTCCGATTCACCAATTTTGCGTCCGGGTGTCGCCACAAAACAACGGTTAAGTGCACTTGTTCGCCGAGCACGGTTCTCAGTCAAGCGTAAGCGAGCCGGAAGGAGCATGGGTGTGAGTGAGTTCAAGTTTGCGTCTCAGTCCCGCGTGGCGCCCAGCTCGGTGATTTTCAATCGTAGCGTTGCGTCCGGGCAGTCGAGTTCGGTCAGCGTTTCGGACCGCGTACAGAAGTCGCCCGAGAGTAAGCGTTCGCGTTCGGTAGCGTCGCGTCGTGTTGCGTCGAAGTTGCGTGTAGTCCTGCCAAAGGCCACCGCCCCAGGTCGGCCGATCACCCCAAAGAGCGTCATCAGTACCGCGCTCCTCAAGGCAAGGCGAGTCGCACGTGTCGAGCTGTTCGCCAGTATTGCGTCGCGGCTCGCCGCCTTGAAGGTGCCGGCGTCAGTCGAATTGCGTCCTGTATCCAAGTTGCGTCCCGTAGCGTCACGTCAGCGTTCCCGACTTCTGTCTTAGTCTCTGCCTTGTTGGGCTGGTTCCGCGTTCGTCCCGCAGGGTGCTGTCCCGGGAAGGATGTCCAAACGTGTCCACGCGTATTCTTACTGCCGATCTGAAGCGTGGCCCTGTTGTGCATTCCGAGTGGCGTCCGATCGGTGAAGTGTTTCTTGCCGTGATGTCGAGCATCGATGCGAAGCGAGGAGAGACGGGTTTGCCCCGCCCCACGCGTTCTGTCCCCAACTGAATTCTATTTGGAGCCTGACCTCCCCCCTGACGGCTCCAAAGTACCGGCGAGCGTGCTGGAGCACGGACCCTGCGGTCCTTGACCGCGGCGCGTATCAAGGTTGTGCGTTGCGTCGCACGGCTCTGGTGTGCTCGCCGGCCTCTTATCAACAGCCCGCGTATTCTGGGCCGCAACGCGTAACCGCCCGCAGCGTTGGGCAAGTCAGTAACCGGCCTCATGACGAGGCCACATGAATACGGAGGCAACTGCCATGACGATGATCGTCACCACCCATGCCGACCTCTCCGCCAATGCGCCCCGGAGCATCAGCCCGGCGCACTGGCATCAGTCGGTCGGCTATGCGCGGCAGGCCTGCGCCCGCGTCTTCCGCGATGGCGGCAGCCCGGCCGACGCCATTGCCGCGTTCGGTCTCAAGGCCGAGGGATCGCTCGACTGGGGTCGTGCGGTGGAAGTCATCGCCGATGCGCTGTGCGCGCGCCCGATGAAGCGCGTCGCCTAAGACGCGCCACGCCTGTGCCGCGCCGCGGCTACCGCTGGTGGCTGCCGTCGGCGCACACGGTGGTGCGGACGCCGCAGGCATTTGGCTGTTTGGCCTGCCTGCGGCACTCGGAGAGGGCGTGATCCGTCGCCTGCCCGAGTGTCGGACGGACCGAGGCGTAGGCACCCCAGTGTTGGCGCCCGCTGACAACGGCATTGTAGAAGCCGAGCGCACCGCAGATCTTGTTTGCCACGCTCAGCACCTGGCACGGCGCGCCCGCATTCTTCCGGCACGCCGCCAACGCTTCCTGCTCGGCGATCTCGCGCGTCGGGCGGTTCCAAACCGTCGACGAGGCGCCCTTGGAGTAGTACGCGAGGGCGCCCCAGTTCGTCGGCAGCCGGGCGCTGCGCAAGAGCGCGAGCTGCGCCACGGAGACATCACCTGTCACGGGCTGCTTGACGTTGGTCTGCCACTGGCGGATCGCTTCGCGCGTCTGGTCGTTCATACGGCCGTTCCGCGTGGCGATCTGGTAGTTGAGATTGTAGAGACGGTCCTGCACCTCGCGAATGATCGATTCGCTCGTGAGCGCCGAGGCCGTGCTCGACTGCTGCGGCAGGGTGTTTGATCCTGTGGCCGGCGCCGCGGTGCCCCCTCCTTGCAGGTTTCTCAGCCGGATGCGCGCCAGCGGCGCGAAGATGCCGCTCGGAAAGCGATCGAGGTACGTCTGGATCTCGGCCGGGTCGCGCGAGTCCTTCACGCTGTCCCAGAGTGCGGTCTCGGCGGCCTCGGAAGGCGCCTGTGCCGAGACGGGCGGCACGAACAGCGATCCGAATGCAAGCCCGAGCCCCAGCGCGATTGCGGACAGCGAGAAGCGGCTCATGATCTGGTGCTCCTGAAATGAGGCGGGAGGGAAGGAACTAAGACCCGGCGCCGAATATGCAAAAGCCGCTTTCCGCATGTCCAGCATGGTTTATTCTCCCGCTGACACTATCCAAAGCTGTGTTGCCCATTTGCGCGCCAGCGCCGGTGTGCGGCGCAGCAGGACGCTGGTGCCGGCGGCGGAGCGCTGGGGGCCGATCGCTCCGCTTGCGCTCGGCCTCACACCCGGATACCGACGGCGTACCGGGCGGCGCATTCACATCCGGCTGCAAGCCAGCACGAGGCTCACCATGTCGATCCCCAATCAGTATCCGACGCTCGACTTCGACCTCGGCGAGACGGCCGACCAGCTCCGCGACACGGTCCGCTCCTTTACCGCCGACGAGATTGCGCCGATCGCCGCGGAGATCGATCGCACCGACCGTTTCCCGCGCGAGCTGTGGCCGCGCATGGGCGCGCTCGGCCTGCATGGAATCACGGTTGAGGAAGAATTTGGCGGCTCCGGTCTCGGCTATCTCGAGCACGTCGTGGCCATGGAGGAGGTCTCGCGCGGCTCGGCCTCGGTCGGGCTCTCCTACGGCGCCCACTCGAATCTCTGCGTCAATCAGATTCGCCGCAATGGCTCGGAAGCACAGAAGCGCAAGTATCTCCCGAAGCTTGTCTCCGGTGAGCACGTCGGCTCGCTCGCCATGAGCGAGGCGGGTGCCGGCTCCGATGTCGT